>JALOPB010000018.1 GCA_025454115.1 Desulfobacterales bacterium
TCTCCCGTGGCGAACCACTTTTGCGCCAACGGAAATGTCGCCCAGCCGTCGCATTGGATGTCCCATGTCATTCGGGAGGCGATTTCATAGGCCGTCAGAGTGCCATTCCGGATGATACGTAAAATCTCACTGCAGCGCTCAGCATGATGCGCCTTGAGCTCGGCGATTCGACTGCGGTGATCGGAAATCAACCGGCGATGCCCGGGGAGCGTAATCTCGACATCGAGGTCGTGCACGCGGTCCAGACTCTCCAGATAGCTCTTCAAGGGATTCTGAATTTCCGACCAGCACTGAATATTGGGGGTGATATCGATCAGAATATGATCGCCCGCCACCAGAATTTTCTTTTCCGGCTCATACAGGCAGGTATGACCGAGACTGTGACCCGGGGTATGGACGCATTGGACGCATCTGAAATGGTATTCGCCCACGTTGATGATGTCCCCGTCCTGCAGAATGCTCAGCTCGGGTACCCAGTCCGAACTGAATTTGAAACCCGGATGTTGCTTGATGGCGTGGTGCAGCTCATTTTCCGGAAAGCCGTTCTCGGAGGCATAGGCGAGCATCGGGCCCCAACCGGGCCAGGCTTCAACGATCTCGGCATCCGGGCGGCTAAAATAGACCCGGCTCGATGCGGCGATCAACCGCGATACCAGCCCGAAATGATCCGCATGCAAGTGGGTGATGAAAAAATCGGTCTGGTCCGGATCGATTTTCAGTTCTTCAAATCCGGCCCTGATCGCCACGAAGCATTCATCCCGGTTCAGCCCCGTGTCGATCACCAAATTCCGCTCGGCCGATCGAACCACATACGAGTTGAGAAATTTGAGCGGGCTGCCGGGTAACGGCACCATGATCCGGAACAGATCCCGGCGAACCTCCTCGATCATCAGGTATCTCCAAAGTGAACCGCCATTCTCTCTTTGCAGGCGCGCATCGGCGCATTTGCTGATCCATAGAGAGCTGAAGGTGGCGAATTGAGTTAAAGGCCAGTCGTATTGTCTGTGGTTGTTTGAATCTGAATATCACAATTGAACTTAAATTCAATAAGATATCACAGAAATGCATTTCCATTCGACCGGAATTGAAATCAGAAATCGTATTCAGAGATGATTTCCGTCGTAAGTCTCCCATGGCGGCCGGGGGTCAGTTCAATGGTTTGCGGGCCGTCGATGAGGGATTTGTGAGGGAAAACGATCGGCTGGGGAATTTTTCCGTAACTCGATGAAGTTCCAAATAAATAGTCTAATCCGTACCAATTGGGACCGGCTGCATATTTCAATTCGTAACTTCCAGACGGCACTTTAACGGATAAGGTGCCGCCACTGCGGATGAACGCCGTCAGAATTTCCCGAAGGGTCGCCTGGTCAATGAGTTTAACGTAGTAATTGTTGTTTTCAGTGATTGTCTTTATTTTTAAGTGTTCGCTTGCGGTTGCGTAATTTTTTTTGATGATGCCGGTTTCAGGCAGATAAGCAGGAACCGGTTTAAATTTTTCGAATTTGTATCTTCTGACCAACTGAACCACCGTGTTGGGCTGGTTTAATGGCAATTGGCTGATTTGCTTGCGATGGCTATCCGACAATGTGCGCATCCAGTTCTCTAAATCGTTGGTTAAATAAATATCCAGCCAGTCCCGGTGATCCAGGGCGATTTGATAATGCAAAAAAGAGGTTTTAAAAAAGCAATCCGGAAAGCTTTCCTGCGGTCTATAGCCGAAGTCAACGCAAAATTGCCTGAAGCATGAGATCGTTCTGGGTCCTATCCGGCCATCGGCTTCTCCAATTTCGTACCCGATCGCTTTCAGAATTTGCTGCAGCTTGGCCGCCGCTTCTCTATTAAGGTTTGGATGGCTCAATAAGGCGGACCAATCGGAGAGGTTTGGCATGACCGGCTGCTTGCCGGCTCGAAAAATAAGAGGTTTCTCCGCGTCAGCACCGCGTCTGACGGTTGGCTCAGCGCTTTCGGCGGCGGCCGGGTGGCCCTGGTCGGGAAGGCGGTTCGCAATCAGATGATGGGAATTGTCACGATAGAGATATAAGGCCAGCGCGAACCCGGAAAAAGCTACCACCGGAATAACCCATCTCTTGATTCCAACGCTCCGGAACGCTGAGGCAGCTATTGGGCTATCGGCGCTTATAACGACACTGGTTTGTCCTTCTTCGATTGTTTTACCACAATAGTTGCAACGGCCATTAGACCCGATGGTTCCTGCACAGCGAGAATTTCCGCAGGGCGTCCTGTACCTTCTGGCCATCGGCTTGCGAAGCTGTTTTCCACACCTGCTGCATGCTGCGTAATCAACATTCAAATCGATTCGTTTTCTGTTTTCAGCGCCGCAAGACGCACAAACGACAATCATGTGGCTATTCAGATACGAGCAAATTATCTCATAGGCTGAATTGATCTCCTTCATTTTTTCCGAAGCCAGTTTCAGCAACTGAGGATCGTTTGCATGAAGATCCGGGTGCCAGACTGCGGCCAGGTCGTGGTATTTCTTTTTAACCGTTTCAGGGGAAGAATCGGCATTTAGATCAAGAAGGCTAAACGCGCGTTGGATATCCATATGAAATGACTTTGAAATCGGCTTCCTGGAAGGCCTATTTGTTCGAACACGTCCCGAACTCACGGAACATGTCCTTGCGCGTCCAGAAGCGGTTCTGGGGTTCGAAGAAGATCTGGATGCCGACCCCCGCCGACCATTCGGTGTAGTCCGCGGAGTTGTTGACGGAGGCGAACCCGCCGGCGGCGAGGTGGGACGTAATCTGTTTCATGCCCTGAAGCCTGAGATTGAAGCCGATTTTGTTATCGGTGTCGGAGTCGTATTCGCCGTTGGCGTCGGCGGCGGCGGCGGGAGTCAAACCGGTGGTGTCACCGTCGAACAGGGGATAGAACGGGCTGCGGTCGAGCCGCTGGTGGAGCCAGCCGGCCGAGGTCTGCACATCGAACCAGTAATCGCGGCAGGCAGCGGTGCGATAGCGCACGAATGGACCGATCATCGTCATCAGATCGGGGCTGTAATACCCGCCGTGCCCGTAGGTGTAGAAATCGCTGTTGCGGCGGAAGTGCTGGACGGAGAAGAACAGCCCGTAGCTGAACTCGTCCTCATCAAAGAGCAGGGTTCGGCCCACGGATGCGTCGAGGTGCACGGCCTGGTTGTCCCAGACGCTGTCGCCCATGTAGTAGTCGTAACCGGCCGCGCCGCTGACCCACCAGCGGCTTGCGAGCGGCCAGGTTTTGCCCGCCGCGATGCCATTGCGGGTGACCCGCCCCCATTCATCGTTGCTGTAGGGGTCTTTCTGGCCGACGTAGGAAAGGATCGAATCCTTCACGTTGCAGCGGTGCACGTCCACGTAGCCGCCCCAGGCGCCGAGCCGGGCCTCGAAGGTCGGCGTCGGGTCGACCGGCCCGTTCAGGGGCGTGGTGCCGACGTGAATCTCCGCCTGCAGGCGGCCCTCCAGCTCGACGCCCACGTCGGGCTGGACGACGAAGAGGCTGTCCTCCAGGTCCTGCCGTTTGGCGCCGCCGTCGAGCAAGCGGTAATAGCGTCCGGCCTGCGGCCGAGCCGGTCCGCTGTTTCCGGACAGATGCCTGGGAGTGATGGAAGCAGACCACTGCCGGCCGAGTTCGGTCGGATGAACGAACGTCAGGGGCAGGGCCGTTTCCTCGATGTCCCCGAATTTGCCCTCGCCTTGTTTGCTGCGATGGTAGAGGAAAACCTCTGCGCGTTGGGAATCGGCATTAAAATAGCAACGCTGCGGATCGCGGTCGAGTTGGGCCGCGGTGACCGGCGCTCCGCGCTCGAAGAAGAAGTCGCCCGCCGGCGCCCGGAGCGCGGGATCCTCGTCGTCGGCCAGCCGTTCGGCCAGCCGGAAGGCCTGATCTTCGTCGCCGTCGGCGGCGGTGATCCCCAGCAGGCCGGTCGCGAGCGACGGGCTGGGCCGCTCGGCGAAGCCTTCTTCCATCAAGGCCCTCGCCTCCGCGCGGCGGTCCTGGCGCAGGCGCGTCCAGGCGAGCAGCTCCTGGGCATCCCGATCTCCCGGGTCGATCGAGAGCAGCTTTTCGAGATAAACGGCGGCACCATCCCAATCCTCGGCCGCATAGGCGCGGGCCGCCTGCTGCCGATAGACCAGCTCTCTCAGCTTGCGGGTTTCCGCGTCCTCGGCGATCCGGCCGCGGTCGAGCGGATCGAGGGCCGTATCGATCCGGCCGGAATTCAGGCGGGCGTATCCCAGCCCCAGGGCCACGTCCCTGTCGGTTGGGTCCTGCCGCGACAGAACGGCGAACCGTCTTTCAGCCTCCTCGAATTCGCCTCGCCGGAACCGGTGCCAGGCGAGCGCCGTCAGGGCATCGCGGTCGGCCGGGGCGGTTTTCAGCACCTCTTCGGCCGCGCGGGCCTTCAGCTCGGAATCCGGCTGCAGGGCCGCCAGCCGGCGCTTGAGAAGCTGCAGCTCCAGATCATCGACGTTGCCGCTCAGCCGCGGCGCATCCCGGAGCAACCCGGGCTTCTCCCGGCGCACCAGCGCCAGCGCTTCTTCATCGGCCAGCGCTGCGGCCAGTTCGCTGACGATGCCGAGGCGCAGGTCCGGCGGCAGGGGGCATTCGAGGAGCTCGCGGCGCAGGTCCACCGCCGGCTGCCGGGCGCCGGCCGCGGCGAGCCGGTTGCCGACTTCGTGAAAAATATCCGGCCGGATGCACGCGCGCCGGGCGCGGTCGTGGGCTTCGAGGAAGGCGGCCAGGGCCGACGGGTCGGCGGCCTGCGGCAGAGCCCGGTAGTCCCTTAGCAGCCGGGCTTCCAGCAGGCGCCGTTCCCATTGGGGGCGCTGATGGTGGGGGAGCTGAGCGATGCGCTCCTTGGCCTCCATCCAGCGGCCGCTTTGAATCAGTGCATGGAGCAGAGCCGGTATGGTCTCCGCCGGGCGGTACTTTTCATCAACGAGGGCGGCCAGGTGCGGGATGGCCGGGTCGCGTTTGCCCTGCTTGAGCAGGCTGTAGGCCAGTCCGAGTCGGGCGTTCAGCGCCTCCTCGCGGTCGGCGGAACTCACGGCTTCCGCGAAGAGCCGGGCGGCGGCCGAATAGTTACCGCGGGCGTAAAGCTGCCAGGCCTTGGCCCGGCCGGAAAGCTCGGCCGTGAGGGGGCCGGCTGCGGGACGGTCCGTCCAGCCCTCCAGGATGTCGGCGTCCTCGGGCGACCGGTATTCCCAATCCGGTTCGGCCGGCTCTATCAGGCTCTGTTGCGGCCAGGTTTCGATCTCTTCTCCGGAGCGGCGCTGGATGACCGCCTGGCTGTGTTCATCCATCGACTGACGTGCCGGCGGCGGCAGGCTGCGCTCGGTTTGCCCGAGCGGCTCCTGACGAACCTGGGCCGGCGCGGGCAGCGCAGCCGCGGCCAGCAGGAACCAAACGGTCAGAAAAAGAAGCCGACGGGTCATCAGCGCTCCATTGCCTCGCGGGCGAGCAGATAAAGCGTATTGGAAAAATAATCCTCGGATTCATACTTAACCCGCTCCGTCGCTTTCTGCACAAGGGAGCGGGCCAGCGGCTGGCGTTCCAAGCGCTCGGCGCAGCGGCCCATGACGGCGTAAAATCCTGCCGGGGCTTCCTCGGCGGCCGCGGTCCCGTCAATGAGATTGACTCGCCGGGGCAGGTAGCCTGAATTTTCCACGAATTGCAGGTAATCTGAAAATGCCGCCAGGCGCTGGCGGTCGCCGTGCCAGGCCAGGTAGAGCGGCACCCGGATGGCCTCGTATCCGAAAAACGGACTGCGCGCCTGATCCACTGCGGCTTGGCTGTTCCCCAGCGCGACCCAATCGGCCGGCAGCTTGAAGCGCGAGAAGACGCTTCGGTCGAGCAGACTGCGGCTGTCTCTGAGGACGCTCCGCCAGAAGACCTCGTCGTCCACGCGGGCGAACTCGTCAAAGGCCGGCAGCACCAGGTAGCCGGTATTGAAACTATGGCCGTTTTCGCTGTTGAACCCGAAATAGGCCGGCGCAATCAGTTGATACCCATGGACGGTCAGCGCCAGGTGAATGCGGATGTCCTGAACAATGCGCCGGCCGGCCTCGCGATAGGGCGGGTGGTCCCAGCGCTGTGCGGCCTTCAGCAGCGCATAGGCGACGAGGATATCGCCGTCGCTGGCGTTGTTGTAGTCGATGACGCTCCATGCACCGTTGGGCCGGCGGCCCCAGGACCATGCCAGAAGCGCGTCGCGCCGGACCTGGAGATTGTCCGTCGTCCATCTGAAGATGCGGTCGAAGGCCGGCCGGTCGTCGTGCATCCAGGCGAGGAGCAGGCCGTAGCCCTGCCCCTCGGAATGGCTGGCGGCGTTCTGCTTGGGATCGCGTACGCGGCCGTCGGCTGCGACGAACGCGCGTTGGTAGGCGGCCCAGTCGGCCGCTTCCGTCGGCCGGCCGCCCGACGGGGCCAGCAGACAGATCAGAGCGAAAAATGCGAGGCGCTTCAGCATGCCGGGTGCGGTTACCTGTATTGCTAACGATGTCAGCCCTGAGACGGAGCCAGGCGCTGCTTGCGGCGACGCTTCAGAATCCGGAGGATCAGCGCGCAAAGCACCAGCAGCATCAGCAGCAGGCCTGCCAGCGCAATGATCGGGTGCGAGTTGATGAAGTTATGCACGACCGGCATCCGGCCAGGGTTGCCGAGGAAGTAGCTCGGGCCGATCAGGTGCGACAGGGTTTCAAAATTCGGCTCCTGAAGGTTGACGAGGAGCAGGTCGCCGCGGCTGCCGCCCTGGACCGTCGGGTTCCACAACGCTCGGCTGCCGGCCAGAAGGTCCTCCGGGACTCCGGCGGTCAGGATGATGACGGTGCGGTCGGCGGCCTCGGGATGCTGAAACTGCATCAAGGCGGCCCGGCCGGGACCCAGGACGCCGGAAAGGTCGTTGGTCACCGGGCTGAGGCTGTAAATGTCGGCGAGGCTCTGCGGGGACTGCGTTTGGGTGAGCGTGGTGGCGGACCAGAAACGAACCGGCTCGTCGGTCTGGGCCTGGGGGCGAGCCATTTGGGGAAATACCAGCCGCAGCGGATCGATGCCCGCGATGGGCGCCTTTTCCAGTGCCGTTTTGGGCAGAGCGGGCAGGACGCCGGCGACGAGCAGGTCCTTGCGGGTTTTTTCAGGCTCGTAAGACGAAAGCCAGGTCAGCCCGAAGGGCGGAAAGCCGATCTTCTGGGCGCAGAGGGCCAGCACGTTCACCGCGGCATTGGCGGCCGGCAGGCTCTTTTCGGCCAGAACCACGGCCGCTTCGCGCATGTCCGGCCAGCGACCGATCGGAAAGGCGTCCTGGAAGAACAGGTCGAGCTGCGGCATCTTGATCCAATAGGGGACTTCCGGCAGAATGACGATGGAATCCTCGAAGATGGTCAGCCGCAGGTTCTCGGTCTGGATGAGGGTACATTTGTCGGTGTGCAGCGGGGTGAGCTCGGCCTCGAAGCTGAGCTGGTTCATTCCCGATTTGAAAGAGGACAGAGGGATGTCCACCCGGTAGCCCCTGAAATAATCCCCCTTGGGGTTGTCCAGGCGTACGCCGGAGATGAATTTGCCGTTGAGGCGCACGTTCAAGACCGAGTCCGAGCGCATGGCCGCGCCGTAGGCCATGTGCAGGATGACGCTCACAAAGGTGTTGGGCGATAAAAAGAGGTCGGACGGAAAGCGCAGGTCGATATTGAGCGGCGGGGGAGCGATGTTCCGGAACTCGACGGTGCGGATGCCCAGGCTGGCCAGGGTGTAAGTCTTGCCGGGCAGAAGCCCCTTCTGGAGCATGTGCTCGCTGATCTCGGGCAGCACCACGTTGGTGACGCGCGTGGCGGCGGAGTCCGGCAGCGGGTAGGACAGCGCGGCGAAGGCCTTGCACGCGGTCTCCAGCTCCGTCTCGTCCTTGCCGGAAAGCACGATCAGCGCCAGGTTGGGGTTCTCGACGGCGGTCTCGCCCTTCTTCTCGGGCAGGTGGCGTACGACCAGGCCGGGCCCGGCCGGCCGGACCGCCGTCGGATCCGCTGCGTGGGTGGTCAGGTCCTGGCCGGCGGCGACCAGCACGTTGTCCATTCCAGGCCGCAGGCCCTGAGAGACCGTGATCTCCGGCATGCGGTATTCATAGCGCAGGGCGATTCCCGAGCCGACCAGGGAGGCTGCTTTGAGATAGGCCGGCGTCAGCTCCGGCAGGACCAGGTTGACGCGCGTGTCGAAGATGTTGCGGGGATCGAACAGGAAATCGGCGATGGCGGAAACCCGTCGGGGAACCGGGACCGGTTCGAGTTCGAAGATGAAGTAGGCCTCTCCCAGTTTGAGCCAGGTCCAGAGCTCGGGCGCGAACGGGTCCTCGCACTGCTCATCGGTGTAATGTTGCGCGACCCAGAAGCTGCACGGATTGTAACCCGTCTTCAGCAGGTCGGCCGGTATCGGTACGGTCACCTCGCCTTCCGGAGTGTCCGGGTTGAGGCGGACCTGGGCTAAGGGTCGCTCGTTGACGGTGAAAACCAGCCGGGAATTGCGCGGGATGAGGGCGGACGAGTTGACATAGCTGAAATGCAGAGTTGCCTTAATGACTTTCCAGCGCTCCGGGATGGGGATGGTGAAATTGTAGTTGTCCATCGACCCGCGGAGCTGATGGTCTTGAACCGGCGCTATCTTTTTCAGAGGGATTCGCAGGGTGGCGGCCGCAGCGGCATCGACCAGCATGGCGGCGAACAGGAAAGAAATAGCTACCATCTTCAGACAACTCATCGGGACGCTTCCTTCCGCTTTCTATATATGTAGTTTTGCGGGATATTAATCTCAAACCGATAAAGAAGTCCAGAAGAATTCGTGTGCTCCCCTGTCCGAATTTTTTAGAAGCGCCGATCGGGTGGCCGGCTTGACAACCGAATCTGGCGGGTTAGAATCAGTCCTCGCTCTGCGCATCACGAACTTATTCAATCAACGTATTCCGGTTAGAAAGGAGAACCCCCGGATGGCGGACATTCTCGATCAGGTTCCCAAGAGCCCCCGGCAGGTTAAAGACGAGCAGGACGCCGCGGTGGCCAGCTCGCTGGTAAAGATCAAGCACAAATTTGTCGTCATGAGCGGCAAGGGGGGCGTGGGCAAGACCAGCACATCGGTCAACCTCGCGCTGGCGTTGGCGGACAGGCAGTATAACGTGGGGATCATGGATGTGGACCTGCATGGGCCGGATGTTCCGCGCATGCTGGGGCTCACGGGCATGCCCGATGTCAACCGCAACCGCAAGCTCAACCCCATGCGGTTTTCGGAGCACCTGTCCGCCATTTCCATGGAGTCCTTTCTCCCCCAGCGTGACGACGCCGTCATCTGGCGCGGGCCGCTGAAATTTTCGGCCATCCGCCAATTCATCGCCGACGTGGAATGGGGGGATCTGGACTTTTTGATCATCGACTCGCCTCCCGGAACCGGTGATGAGCCCCTGACCATAGCCCAGCAGATTCCGGACGCCCGGGCGGTTATCGTGACCACTCCACAGGAAGTCGCCCTGGCCGATGTACGCAAGTCCATCAATTTCTGCCGCACCGTCAAACTCGAGATTTTCGGTCTCGTCGAAAACATGAGTGGGCTGAATTGCCCGCATTGCGGAGAAATGATCGATCTTTTCGGGGCCGGCGGAGGGGACCGCACCGCGCGCGAAATGAGCATCCCGTTCATCGGGCGGATCCCCATGGACCCCCGCATGGTCGCATGCGGCGACGCCGGCGTGTCATTCCAGCGCACCTTTCCGGATTCGGCCGTTACCAAGGCCTTCGGCGCGATAGCGGACCAAATGGCCAACGTCAAAACCACCGCCGAATAGGCATCCCGCCGGTTTCATCCGGCGGCGGTGGCCCCGGGGGTTAAAGTTTTTCGTCCGGCCGGTCGATATCTCGTTCAGAAGCCGATCAGATCCAGAAAGGAGAATCGACCGTCCATGGAAGGAATCCAGAGTTGCGGCACAGCCCGCGGTTGCGCCCTCGATCCACCCGACAGCCGGTTTCAGCAAACAACCACCCGCTTGAGTGCGCTGAGCGTCTCAGCAGAACAGAGTGCGGACATCACCATTCTGACCGACGAAGGCGATACGGTCATGCTGTCGAGCCGCGAGTACGCCGAGGCGGAGCTGCTGACCTACGAGCACTTCTCCGCAACCCATTTGGGATATGACCGGGAGGAAACGCAGCAGGTCGATTTCGAAGCCGGAAGCGAACTCGCCCTGTTCGTGCAGGGAGACCTGAACGATCAGGAGATGGCCGATATCCAGTCGCTTTTAAGCGATTTGGGTGCGATGCTGAAAGCGTTTTTGATCGGGGCCGGTGAACACGGTGGCTCGACGGAGGCGGCCGGCGAGCTTGATCGCTTCGAAACCATCTCTGCCTTTAAAGCGGATTTCGAATACCGTGTCAGCGCGCGCTATTTGAATTTAGAGGACGAGCAACTGACCCTCCAGGCGGCGGGCGAAGCGGAGCCGGCAGCCTTGACGGAGTCGGAGCCAGACGCTGCCGCGACGGAGGTTCCATCGCCGGCAACGACTCCGGCCGCGGTCGCGGCCGGCCAGGCAGACGTTCCGATCGAGGCATCTATCAGAGAAGCCGATCAGACAGCCGCCAGAATGGCGAAACGGGTTCATGAGTCCGGGCTTTCCGGGCATCGTCGGCTGAAGCATCTCAAGAAATTTATGAAGAATTTCCTCGAGCAATTCCTGACGAGCCAGACCGTCGATGCCAAGCAGGTCCAGCGCGGCCAAAACGTGATCGAGCGCTTCATGGATGAGATCAAGACCTCGGGCGCTGCCGTCGAGATCCGGGTGAGCCGGGCGGCGTTCAATCTGCAATTTGCCAGCCAAGCGTATCAAGCAACCGATCGGGCCTCGACCGAGCCAGCCGTTGTGGAGTCCGCCTAAGCGCTTTCAAGCTGCAGAACCGGCGCCGGAAGAGATAGGCTTCCGGCGCCTTTTTTTTAGGCCGCCTTTACGATCGCCGGGACGGAATTAATTTGATATATCTGTCCGGCAGCAAAACCGGTTCAACTCTATCCTAAGTTCGGCGGGGCTGGTTTTCGGCCGCAGCGCGCCGCAACCAAATTTTTCAGGCGACCCTGCCACGCCCCCCAGCCGTATAGAGGAACTGCGGACAGGCAGAGACGGCCGGCGGCTGCGTGGGCATCGGTCTTCCGGGGCTGCCCGGATTCATATGAAGCGGGCTTGCTGCCGTGCGCCGATGCGTTAAACGGATGGTGGCGGCGCGCTGCGGCCGAAAACCAGCCCCGCCGATGACCGATATGGCCGAAGTAATGAAAACCGCTCGGTCGTGACGGAGCCCGACGGCGAAAGGAAGAGGCCATGTTCTTCTTGAAGAAGAAAACCCTGATGGGCCTGTCGCGCACCTGCGGGTGAGCCGCCAAGATCGGTCCGGCGGACCTGTCGGACGCGCTTAAAGGGCTGGCCATACCCGCGGATCCGAACCTGCTGGTCGGATTCGATACCAGCGACGACGCGGCCGTGTACCGTCTTTCCGCAGACACGGCCGTGATCAGCACGGTGGATTTCATCACGCCGCCCGTGGACGACCCTTACTGGTTCGGGCAGATCGCGGCCGCCAACTCGCTTTCGGATGTCTACGCCATGGGCGGCCGGCCGATCTTGGCGCTGAACCTTGTCATGTATCCGTCCAAGGTCTTGGACATGGGCCTGCTCAAGGAGATCCTGCGCGGGGGCCACGACAAGGTCGTACAAGCCGGGGCCTGCATGGCCGGCGGGCATTCGGTGGACGACAACGAACCGAAATATGGGCTGGCCGTGACCGGGGTCGTGCATCCCGAACGCATATGGACCAATGCCGGCGCTCGGCCGGGAGACGCCCTGGTGCTGACCAAGCCGTTGGGGACCGGGGTCCTTTTCAATGCCAACCGGTCCGGCAAGCTGGCCTATCGCGATCTGGAAGCGCTTCTGCCCGATGTCGCCGCGCTGAACGGGCCGGCGCTCGAAGCGGCGCGCCGCTTCGACGTGCATGCGGCGACCGACATCACCGGGTTCGGCCTGTTGGGCCATTGCCTGGAAATGGCCCGTGCCAGTAACGCGCGGGTCCACGTGTCCTACCGCAGCCTGCCCTTTTATCCGCATGCGGCCGCCATGTACCGCCGGGGTGAAACCACCGGCAGCAACGCGGCCAACCGCAATGCCGTAGCGGGCTCGTGGGAGTTGCGCGTGAAACTCAGCGCCGTCGAAGAGGAACTGCTCTTCGATCCGCAGACGTCGGGCGGTCTGCTGCTGTCGGTCCCGGATCCGCAGGCCGACGAGCTCGTGCGCTCGCTGCGGGCGGCCGGCGTGGGGGCCGCCGCTCGCATCGCCGAGGTCACGGCCGGTGAGCCGGCCTCGGTGAGCGTCGGGTGAAATCGGCGGGGCGGGTTTTCGGCCACAGCGGGCCGCAACCATCCGTTCGACGACTTCAGCCCTGCGCTTTCTGCAACGCCCGCCGGAACCCCTCGCGGGAGCCGGTGATGACGGCTTCCGGGACTGCATAGGAAATTCGAAAGCAGCCCGGTGATCCGAAGGCACGGCCGGGGCTGACCAGGATGCGCTCCTCCTTCAGGATCTGAGTGAAGCGGACATCGTCGGCGATAGGGCTCTTGGGGAAAAGATAAAATGCGCCCTCGGGCAGCGTGAACTGATAGCCGGCGTCATCGAGCGCCGCGGCCATCAGATCCCGCCGTCGGCGGTAGGAGGAAACATCCACCGCGGCGCCCAGCACCCGGGCGGCGGCCTGCTGGAACAGGCCGGGCGCGTTGACGACGCTCATGGAGTTGATGGCTGCCGCCGCAGCCAGAATCTGCGCCGCGTCGTCTGCGTCGGGGTGAACGGCGAGATAACCGATGCGTTCGCCGGCCAGGCTGAGCTCTTTCGAGAACGAGTTCACCACGATCGAATGCGGGTAGGCCGTGAAAACCGCGGGCACGGCGACATCGTAGACGATGCGCCGGTAGGGTTCGTCCGAGACGAGGTAGATGCGCTTGCCGAAGCGGGCGCTCGCCCGCTGCAGCAGATCGCCCAGGGCTTTGAGCTCGGCGGGCGAGTACACGGCGCCGCTGGGGTTGTTCGGCGAGTTGATCAGAACCACGCGGGTTTTAAATGTCAGGGCTTTCTCGATGGCGGCGACGTCCAGATGAAAGCGCGCATCGGTCGGGGCGGAGACGAGCGCCACATCCGCAAGAAACGCGTAGTTCTCATACCCGAGGAAATACGGCGCCGGGGTGACGAATTCCTCACCGGGGTTCATTAGCGCCCGCAGAATGTCGTTGAGCGCTCCGGCGGCCCCCACGGTCATCAGGATGAGATCGGGCGGAATCGCAATGCCCTGCTCCTCCTGCAGGCGGCCGGCCAGGGCCTCGCGCACATGAAAATGACCGGTGACCGGCGCATACCCGTGGTCGAGACCGTCGGCCGCCGTCATTTCGCGCAGGATCCGCCGGAATTCCTCGGGGGGCGGGACATCCGGATTCCCCAGGGAAAAATCGTAAACGTTGTCGGGCCCGAACTCGGCCTTCAGACGCCGGCCCTCTTCGAACATGTCCTTGATCACCGCGAAGGCGGCCACGCGTGCGATCATTCGGTCGGCTATCGGCATTTTTCGTCTCCTGTACAGTTTTATGCAGAAAACCGCAGCCGTTTTTCCCGGCCGGGCGGACGGGGACTATAGGGGTTTCCCTTGGAGGGGTCAATGATGAAATTCGTGCTCACCCAAACCTGGATCGGTGCGCTGCTGCTTGGACTGGCTGTTTTTCCGCCGCTCGGCGTCCGGGCGAGCCCGCCGGGCGCTGAGGCTCAGATCCGCTTTTACTTTGTGCAGATCACTGACACCCATTTCGGCGAGCGGGACCACCTCGAACGCACCCGGAAGCTGGTGGAGCAGATCAACCGCCTGCCTTATGAAATCGCCTGCGTCGTGCACACCGGGGACATATTTGCCGACAACATCGCGGACGCCGGGGTCCGCGAAGCCGGGCTCGGTGTGCTGCGAAGCCTCAAAGCGCCGCTGCATCTGCTGCCGGGCAACCACGACATCCTTCAGAAGGACCTCGAGAGGACCGCTGCGGTCTACAGCCGAAGCGTCGGCCCGCTCCTGCACACGGTCGAGTACCACGGCGTCGTTTTCATCCTGGCCTACACCGAGCCGCTGGCCCTCGGGTTCGGCCTCGATGGTTACGAGCCTCTGCGCGAGCTCGAAGCGGCCCTGGTGCGCTCTGCCGGCAAACCGGCCATTCTGTTCCATCATCGGCCGGCGGTCGACGACTATTATGAATTCGCTTCGTCGCCGGGATGGAGCGGCCCGGCGCGCGCCGCGCTGGAAAAACTGCTGACGGCGCACGACGTGAAGGCGGTCATCACGGGGCACTTTCACCGGGACGAGCTGCACTGGGCCGGTAGCCGACCCGTCTTCGCCGCACCGCCGGTAGCGGGCTACTGGGGGCGGCAGGCCGGCTTCCGCCTCTACGAATACCACAACGGCCGGCTGGGCTATCGCACGATCTACCTTCCGGAATGAATCGAGTGATCCGTCTCCGGAAATAATCCGAGAAAGGATTGACACCTCGCACGCAGCCAGATATTCCTAAAACCGAAATTTGATTCTTAAACAGTCGAATCAGGAGGAAGTCTGTATGCCGTTCGGATACACCGGGAAAATCCTGCACGTCGATTTGAGCCGGCGCCGCCTGGAAACCGAAGCGCCCGATGACGTATTCTACCGCAGCTATCTCGGCGGCCGCGGCATCGGTTACCACTACCTGCTGCGCGACATGCCGCCGCATACCGACCCCTTGGCTCCCGAAAACGTGCTCACCCTGGCGACCGGCGTCATGACCGGCGTGCCGATCGCCGCCGCCTGCCGGTTCGCCGCGGTGGGCAAATCCCCGCTCACCGGCGCGGCCGGGGAATCCGAGGCGGCCGGATTTTTCGGGCCCGAGCTCAAGAAGGCCGGCTTCGATGCGGTCGTTTTCCGCGGGAGATCCGAATCCCCGGTCTACCTCTGGGTGACCGAGGGCCGGGCCGAGATCCGTGATGCCGCGGGCATCGCCCGCCAGGGCGCCCGTGAGGCGGAAGACGCCATCCGCAGCGAGCTCGGCAGCGACAAGATCCGTGTGGCCCAGACCGGCCCGGCCGGAATGAACCTCGTGCGCTTTGCCAACATCACCAACAACCTGGGGCACTTCAACGGCCGCAACGGGCTCGGCGCCGTGATGGGGTCCAAGAACCTCCGGGCCGTGGCGGCGCTGGGGGGCGACGACCCGCCCTACCAGAACCCCGACTTCCTGCGCCGGACCGCCACCGACTATGCCAAGACCTTCCGCAAAAGTCCGGCCGGGGACGCGCTGTATGTCTACGGTACGACCGTTTTCCCCGAACCGCTTTCGGCCGCCGGCGGACTCCCGGTCAACAACTTCCGCGGCAGCGCCCTGCCGGATGCCGCCGTGATCGGCGGAGACGCCTACAATTCCCTGCTGCTGAAGAAGCGCAAGGGCTGCTATGCCTGCCCGATCATGTGCAAACGGGTCATCGCGCTCGAGGACCCGGTCTACGGCGTGGATTCGCGTTACGGCGGTCCCGAGTACGAAACGATCGCCGCCCTGGGGAGCAACCTGAACATTTTCGATCTGAAGGCGATCGCCAAGGGCAACGAGATCTGCAACCGCACCTGCATGGATACCATCTCGGCGGGCATGGTGATCGCCTTCGCCTGCGAATGCTTTGAGAAGGGGATCATCACGGCGGCGGACACCGGCGGGCTGGAGCTGCGCTTCGGAGACCCGCTGCTGATGCTGAAGCTGCTTGAAATGACGGCGGATCGGGAAGGCTTCGGCGACCTGCTGGCCGAGGGCGCGGCGCGCCTGGCCGCCCGGTGGAAGGTCGCCGAATCGGATCTGTGCCTGTGCGTCAAAGGCCAGGAGCTTCCCATGCATGATCCGCGCATCAAGGTCGGCGTGGGCATGAGCTATGCGCTCTGCACGGCCGGGGCCAACCACATGAACACGCCGCACGACCCGTCCTTCGTGGATCCCCATTCCTTTGCCTTCAAGTCGGTGAATGCTCTGGGGATTTATCGGGCCATGCCGGCCACCCAGATTTCCAACGACAAGGTGCGCAGCTTCGCGATCCTCGAAAATTTCTGGCGTGTGCTGGATTCGCTCGGGCTGTGCGTTTTCGGGTTTGCGCCGCGCGGGGTCATGCCGCTGGACACCATGGTCGCCTGCATCCGGGCGGCCACGGGCTGGGAGGTGAGCCTGCACGATCTGATGCTGGCGGCCGAACGCTCCTCGATGCTGGCGCGGGCGTTCAACAGCCGCGAAGGTTTTTCAATCCGGGACGACCGACTGCCGGTACGCCTGTTCGAGGCCAAGCCGAACGGCCCCGGCGCAGGGTCGCGCATCTTCTCCGAGGATGAGTTCAACGCCGCCATCGAGAGCTATTACGCCATCATCGGGTGCGACCCGCAGACCGGCCGGCCGTCTTCCGGCAAGCTTCTGGAATTGAGCCTGGAATGGGTGGAGGAACTGCTGGGGACCGGAACGGAAGGCGGAAGGCGGAGGGCGGAAAGTGGAAGGCTGAAGGCTGAAGGCTGAAGAAAGAAAAGGTACGATGTCCTCCGAACCTACCAAGCTGGTGACTCTCGGCGGCGGCAGCGGACAGTTTGCCCTGCTATCCGGGCTGCGCGACCTGGAAGGTGTGGACATCACGGCGGTCGTGTCGATGGTGGACAGCGGCGGCTCGACCGGTCGGCTGCGCGACGAGTTCGGCATCCTTCCGCCCGGCGACGTGCTCAAGTGCATCGTGGCGTTGTCTCCGCATCGCGACGTGGCCCGCGTCCTGCTGCTGAAGCGCTTCATCGAGGACCGCCGCCTAAAGGGCCACAACGCCGGCAACATGCTGCTGACCATGCTTTCGCGCTATGCCGGCAGTTTTCCGGCCGGCATCCAGGCATTGGCGGAGATCCTGGACGTGCGCGGCCGGATCCTGCCGGTGACCATCGATCCGGGCACCCTGGTGGCCGAACTGACCGACGGCACGCGCATTTTCGGCGAAAAGGCCATCGACGTGCCGCGCGGCACCCAGCGCGAGAAGATCCGGGACGTGTTCCTGGTCCCCCATCACAGCGAAACCATTTCGGTCTATCCGCCGGTGATCGACGCGGCCTGGTGGGCGGACTATATCATCATCGGACCGGGGGACCTCTTCACCAGCATCATTCCCGGGCTGATCGTGCCCGGCGTCGCCGAAGCGTTCCGGAAATCGCGGGGGAAGCTTCTGTTCGTGATGAACATCATGACCAAGTTCGGCGAAACCCACCACTTTACGGGTCCGGATTTCGTCAACCGCCTGGAGGATGTCTTCGGGCGAGAGCTGGACGGGATCATCTACAACTCGGCCCGGCCCGATGAGGCGCTTCTGGCCCAATACCGCCAGCAGAAAGCCGAGTTCGTCCAGCTCGATCCGCAGGATGCCGGCTGGGGCCAGCGCCGGATTTACAGCGACGACCTGCTGGAAACATCGGGCGGCATCGTGCGCCACGACTCGCGGAAACTGGCCGGCCTGATCCGGCGGATCATCGCCGAAAACCGGCCCTCATCGTGAAGGAGAAAGCCATGCGCGTCAAGACCGCTACGATCACCACGAATTACGAGCTTTCCGGTCCGCCTCACGCACCCGTCGTGATGCTCAGCCATTCGCTGGGCTCCGACCTGCGCATGTGGGACCCGCAGCTGGCGACGCTTGAGAGCCGATTCCGGGTGCTGCGTTATGACACCCGCGGCCATGGCGGGAGCGACGTTCCCGAGGGCGCCTACACCCTGGACCAGCTGGTTGCCGATGCCGCGGGCCTGCTGGATGCCCTATCCATTCCGACGGCGCATTTCGTGGGGCTGTCCATGGGCGGGATGATCGCCCAGGGGTTTGCCCTGAGCCATCCCGAGCGGCTGAACCATCTGGTCCTGTGCGACACCTCGGCCTTCATGCCCGCCGAGGCCCAGCCGATCATCCAGGATCGGATCGACACCGCCCGCCGGGAGGGGCTGGCTGCGCTGGTCGATTCGACCCTGGCGCGCTGGTTCACCGCCGACTACCTGCGCCGCAAGGGACCGGGAGTGGAGTTGATCCGCAGCATTCTGCAGTCATCGCCCGCAACGGGCTACATCGGATGCACCGAGGCCATCCGGCGGCTCAACTACCTGAACGATCTGGCCCGGATCGAGCGCCCCGCCCTGATCATGGTCGGAGAGGAGGATCCCGGCACGCCGGTGGCCGCGGCCCGGGCCATCCATGAGCGCATCGGCGGCTCCCGGCTCGTCATCCTTCCGTCCGCCTCCCATTTGTGCAACATCGAACAGGCGTCCCTGTTCAACTCAACCCTGGCCGCGTTTTTGGATAGCGGCGGTTGACCCCACTTCATTTCCAGCATGCCATCGGTGGCAGTGGAGTCGGGGTGAGACGCAGGATCAAATGGATCGCCATCTCTCTGGGGGTCGGCATATGCCTGCTGGCGTCGGCGTACCTGTCGCGGGACGTCCTGATCGCACCGCGGGTTGCCGCCCTGATCCAAGCCGCGCTCAGCCGGGAACTCGGCATGCAGGTGGCGATCGGACGTCTCGGCGGCTCCCTTCTGTCGGATATCGAAATTGAAGACCTGCAAACCGTGATCCCCGGCAGCCAGGGACCGGTGTCCTCACTCACGGTCAAGCGGCTGCACATCCGCTATGGCCTCTTCGAGCTCCTCTCGGGTCCGGCGGCTTTCGTCGGCGGCATGGGCATCGAGGCCGACGGATTGCAGGCGGAGCTGGATCTCGACCGGGGCGATCCATCTTCTTCGGAAGCAAGCCCATCCGCCTTTTTCCCTCTGACGCTGCCGGCCGTTCAAGTCCGGGACGGGGCCGTCGCAATTCGTCGGGGCGAGCTCCGCACCCGTTTCGACGGCATCACCCTGGATATCGCGAAAAGCGCCGCCGCCGCGCGGCGGATACGGCTGGCCGTCGCCGCCTGGAGCTGGTCCCATCCGTTCCTGGCCGCAGGTGAATCGATCCTGGCGGCCGACCTGACCCTTGCGCCGGATTCGATCGATATCCGCGAATTGAGCCTGGACGGCGGACGAATAGCGGCCGTGGGCCGCCTCGGCCTTACCGGGCCGGCCGACCCATTCCCGTTCGAGGCCCGGCTGAAGCTCGGAGAAACCTGGCTCAGCCTGGCGGGCGACTTCAGTTCGTCGGTTCTCAACCTCAAATTGAAAACCGACCCGGTCGAAATCGAACCGATCGCAGCCCTGTTCCGCCAACCGATGTCCGGACGGCTGTCGGCCGACATCGATCTGTCCGTGCCGTTCGACCGACCCGAGGCCGTCTCCGGCCGACTGCAGCTGGACGTCCTCAACGCCAGGATCAACGGGGTCGCCCTCGCCACGGCGGGCGTTGCCGCCGGCGTGGCGGACGGGTGGGTTCGCGTCGCGGATCTGAAGGCTGCCTCCGGCCACAGCCGCCTGAAGCTCACCGATGCGGCCGCACCGTTGAACCATCTCCTGGACGGCGCCTGGGGAGATCTTCTCCGGGAGCTGTCCGGGCGATTTGCGCTTTCCTCCGAGGACCTGCCGGAGTTGTTTCAACTGATTGGGCTGTCGACCGAGCCCGCACCCGAGCGGGTTCCGGAGCACCGGCTGGAGCTCTCGGGGCGTTTGGACGGCGGTTATGTGCACATCCCGC
Organism: Desulfobacterales bacterium; assembly: GCA_025454115.1. Classification (GTDB taxonomy): domain Bacteria; phylum Desulfobacterota; class Desulfobacteria; order Desulfobacterales; family SpSt-501; genus SpSt-501. The sequence goes on from JALOPB010000018.1 coordinate 19,726, forward strand.
ATGCCGGCCTGTCCTCGGGATCGAACCGGATTCAGATTCAAGATCTGGAAACCCGTCTGCATCCGGCCCCAGCGGACACCCCGCTCAAGGGGCGCCTGCGCGCGAACCTCCCCGATCTGGAGGCTCTCTCACGTCTTTTCCCGCTCGTTTCGACCTCCGGCAGCGTCCAGGCAGATGCGACGATCGGCGGCACGTTCGGCCGGCCGGAAGCCGATGCCGTCGTTGCGGCCGAGAATCTCAAGCTGGGCGGTCAGGATGTGGGCAGCGTGTCCTTGAAGGTGCACTGCGAGCGGCAGCAGGCCCAGGTGAAAACCCTGGCTGTCCGGCGGGGGGCCGATACGCTCGACGGAACGGCCAGCATCCGGCTGCCGGCGGGATATATCGATGCGGCCGAGCTTGCTTTTACGGTCGCCGATCTGGAAGGGCTCGGCCGCCAATTTTTCCCGGCCGGTTGGACCATCGGGGGCGAGCGGCCGCGGGTTCAGGGACGCGCCCGGGGCCAGGTGAATCTGTCGGGGCACTGGAATTCTCCGGACGGTGAGCTTGCCGCGATATTCGAGGATTTGCGCCTGAACGATAGCCGCTTCGGGACCGGGTCGGTCCGCATGCTGAAACGGGGCGGCACGGTCACGGCGAACCCGGTCCGGCTGGAGCAGGGCGACGACCGGCTGGAGCTTCAGGGCAGCTGGGATTTCGCAGCCGGACGACTCGCCGCTGTCCGACTGCGGATCGACTGGGCGGAGGCCGGCGCGTATTTGGGGGCGTTCGCGTCGCCGTGGAATGGGGTCAGCGGCCGCCTCCGCGCGATGGTCGACGCCTCCGGTCCGGTCCACCGTCCGGACTTCGCGCTCGATCTCTTCTTGGAGCGGATCCCGGCCGGCTCCGGCTCGTTGGCGGAAACTCATATTATGGCGCGGGGCGCCGGCCGGCGCATCGACATTGAAACGGCGGAAACAGTGACTCCGATCGGAAGGCTGCGGGCTGCCGGCAGCTTTGCGCAAAGCTCCGCCGGGGCCGTCTGGGACGCGACGATCGACGCCTTCCGCCTGGACGGGGAGCAATTGCAGCTAACCATGACGCAGCCGGCGCGGATCCGCTATGAAGCCGGACGCGGGTTCTGGATCGATGCCTTCGAATGGACCGGCCCAGAGGGGCACCGCGTCGCAATCGCCGGTGCGCTGCCGGTCGATCCGGCGGGCGACCCCGTGCTCGCTCCAGGCGCGCTGGCGCTGACCGCGACGGTTGACATACCGTCCCAGGACTTGCTGCGTCAGCTGGTGCCGGCCTGGCCGATCGCGGCGGGCGCCATCGAGGCCCGGCTCGCGCTGGAGGGCTCCTGGGCCGCCCCGCGCGGCGCTCTGCAGCTTGCCGGCCGTGACATGACCCTGGCGGCGGACTCGATCTACGCTCCGCCCGGCCCTTCATCGAGGTGCACAGCGCCCATGCCCGGTTTCGGGGAGCGGGATCCTGGCAGGACTACCCGGCCTTCAATCAATGGACTTCCGGAAAACCGCCGCCTGCGGGCATCGTGGCCCTGGAGGGCCGCCTGGCCGCACACGATTTAGGGTGGCTCGCTCGCGGGGTGAAGGATATCCGCCGGGTGACCGGACGGCTGGATGCCGACCTGAAGATCGAGGGGCCGCTGCGCGACCCTCGACTGCAGGGCAGCCTGCGGCTGAGCGACGGCGAGCTGAGGCCGGAGGCGGACCTGCCGCCGCTGCAGGCGCTGAGCCTCGACGCCGGATTCGCCGGCCGCGACCTCACGATCCGCTCCCTGCGCGGCGAGCTGGGCG
>JALOPB010000193.1 GCA_025454115.1 Desulfobacterales bacterium
CCGTCTCTGCCTGCGCGCGGTTCCTCTAGACGGCTGGGGGGCGTGGCAGGGTCGCCTGAAAAATTGGTGGCAGCGCGCTGCGGCCGATACCCCGCCCCGCCGATGAGTGATAGGGTCGCATTGAACATTTTTTATTGCCGAGTAATAACCTGCGAAGATCGTTCGAATATACGCAGACCATAACCTTAACCCCGGCAAACCGCAGCCGATCTGCAATGGTTCATGAAGGCATTCGCCGGGAGAGGTCCACGACCACGGTGTGCCGCCAGGCCGGAGGCGCAGTGGATGCCTCAAAAGCCGCCCCGCTCTCCGCCAGGCGCGCGAACAGCTGCACGGGCGGCAGGTCGGGGACCGCGTAAACCAGGACGTCTTCGCGGCCGCCCGCATCGGAAGCGCCCGCATCCGGCAGGGGCGAGGACGCCAGCGTCTCCAGCCGGGCCATGAGATCCCCGGCCGACGACGGTGCCGAAACCGCGCCCGCGGCGGCCGTTTGATCCAGCGCCGGGCGGCCGATCCGCCGCACCGCAGGGCATCTTTCCGCCAGCAGCCCGACCACCTCCGGACTCGCCGTAACGAACACCGGTCCGGCGCAGGGCCGATGCAGAAACAGTCGGGCCCAGGCGCCGACCCGCTGCCCCAGAAGCGAATCCCTTTCCGGCGCAAGGAATCGGGCCGGTTGCGGACCGGACCCCCTCGGCGGCAGGGCGCCGTCCCCCGCGAGCGCATGGAGCAGTTCGGCATGGGCGCGTTCGCAGCCTTGCAGCTCGGTGTTCACCTGGAACGTCTGCCGGTCGGCCTGGTGCGCCAGCTGCAGGAAAACCGCGGTGCGTCTAAGCGTCTCCGGCGCTGCCGGGGGCGCCTCCGACGGCCGGCGCCGAACCTCGCAGGCGATCTGGGTCACGGTTCCGTCCGCTGCCAGCGGATCCCAACCCGGCTGGCGGGACAGAAACACGGAAAGCAGGCCGGCACCGCCCTGCTGCAGGCGGCCCCAGCGTTCAAACTCCCGCAACGCGCGTTCCAGCCGCCCGTCGTCATCCGGGACGGCGGCCACCATCTCCAGAAATCCGCTCTCGACCAGCGCCTGCATGTCCGGCGTCCGGAGACCGGCAACGGGCTCGTACCCCGCCACGGCCGGGAAAACCGACCGGATGGCGGCCGCGGCCGCAGGGGACATATACGTATGGGGGAAATAAACCGGTTTGGTCATATCTTGGTGTCCTGCACGCGGATGCCGCGGCCCAGCAGTTCGTCGCGGATCCGGTCGGCCTGAGCCCAGTCGCGCTCGGCCCGTGCGCGCCGGCGCGCCTCGATCAGGCGATGGATCTCGGCGGAGGCCTCCCCGGCCTCGTTGAAGTCAAAAATCGCCAGGACCGCATCGAGGTCCCGCAGCAGGGCGAGCAGCCGCCCGGCCCCCTGGGCGTCCATGCGACCGTCGGCCACCCAGGCGTTGATGCGTTTCACCCCCAGGAAAAGCGCCGCCAGGGCCCCCGGCAGATTCAGGTCGTCGTCGAAGGCCCGCCGCACGCCCTGGCGCAGGTCGTACATCAGCTGATCCAGATCCGGAGCGGGACGGCCGTTGCGGATCCGGAGCAGGGACTGTACGCAACGGTCCAGGCGCTGCAGCGACCGGCGGGCATCCTCCAGCCGGCCCGCCGAATAGGCCAGGGGCTTGCGATAGTGCACCGACAGCAGCCAGGTGCGGAGCTCCCGGCCCGAAAACCCCTGGGCCGTGAGTTCCGCCAACGCAGGCGCCTCGCCGGTCACCCGCTCGGCGTGGACCCAGCCGTTCGCCAGCGGCCGTCCGAAGAGCGCCTGCGCGATGGCGTTCTCGTTTTCGTGGTGCGGAAAGACCAGCTCGCGGCTGCTGACGTGCAGGTCGAAGCAGTCCCCCAGATGCTTTACCGCCATGGCCGTCGTCTGGACGTGCCAGGACGGCCGCACGTTGCCCCACTCGCTGCGGACGAAGGCCCCGCGCTTGAGCTCGGACAGCCGGCAACGCCGGAAGAGCGCGAAGTCCCGCGGATTCTGCTTTTCGTAGTCATCGAGGTCGACGGTCGCTCCCACCCGCACCTTGGCGGTGTCGACCCCCGACAGCCGGCCGTAGCCGGACACACGCGACAGGTCGAAATAAAGCGATCGCAGCTTTTCATAGGCCAGCCCCTTGTCGGCCAGCTTGCGGCCCAGGGCCGTCATGTCCGCCACGTGGTCCCGGCTGCGCGGCAGGTGGTCGGGCGGACGGATGCGCAGCAGGGACAGGTCCTGCAGAAAGGCGTCCAGCCGTTGCCGGGATTCGGTTTCGGGCAAAACCTCCTCGCCCGCAGCGCCGCCGGCCTCCTCCAGATCCATGATGTCGATGGCCTGCTTCACCGCCAGCCCCCGCCAGCGCAGATACCGGCAGAGCAGGTCGGCCAGCACGAAGCGTCGCGCCTCGGCCAGCTGCAGCGGCCGCTGCAGCCGCGGGCCGCAGGTGTAAACCGTGGTCCGGCCGGCCTTGAGCGGCTCCCATTTCTCGCGCGTGCGGCCGAGAAGATTGTAAAGGCAGAGATCGACCGCTTCCTGGACGGCGAAGAGCGGGGTGCTGAGATAGCGCTCGCCGCCGTCGGGCAGGATGACCACCAGGATGCCGTCCGCCATCCGACCGGCCGCATTGACCGCGGCGGCCATGGCCGCCCCGCTGCTCATGCCGACCAGCAGCCCCTCCTCGCGGGCCAGGCGCCGGGCGGTTTCATACGCTTCCTCGTCCTCGATGTTGACCTTCTCATCGAGGCGCTGCTTCTCGAAGATCTCCGGACAATAGGCTTCCTTGAGGTTCTTGAGGCCTTGAATGCGGTGGCCGAGATAGGGTTCGACGCCGATGATGCGCACCGCCGGATTGTACTCCTTCAAACGGCGCGAAACCCCCATCAGCGTGCCGGTCGTGCCCATGGGGGCGACCAGCACGCCGACCGCGCCGCCGGTCTGGCGCCAGATTTCCTCCGCCGTCCCGTGGTAGTGGGCCTGCCAGTTGGCGGGGTTGTTGAATTGGTCCACGGCGAAATAGCGGCCGGGGTTCTCGCGCACCAGCCGGTAGACCTCTTCGATGGCGCCGTCGGTGCCGAGGTGGCCGGGCGTGAGCAGGATCTCCGCCCCGCGCGCCTTGAGGATCCGCTGGCGCTCGACGCTGACCGATTCGGACATGGCCAGCAGCAGGCGGTAGCCCTTGACGGCGCAGACCATGGCCAGACCGATCCCCGTGTTGCCGCTCGTGGCTTCAACGACGATCTTCTCCGGCGTCAGCTCGCCGGCGCGCTCGGCGGCCTCGATCATATAAAGCGCGGGGCGGTCCTTGATCGACCCGCCGGGGTTCACGTACTCCAGCTTGGCCAGCAGCTTCACCCGCGGGTTCGGGTTCATGCGGCGGATCTCCACCAGAGGCGTGTTGCCGATGGCATCGAGCACGGAATCGTTGGTCATGGCCATTGCGTTGTGGGCTTTTCTGCCCGGGTTGCAGCCGAAGCATATTAGGACGGAAATCCGAAATTCGAATATCGAAACTCGAAACAAATCCGAATGTCCAAAATTCAAAATTCAAAACGCGTTCAAGACGTTTCAAATTTAGAATTTCGATATTGTTTCGGATTTCGTGCTTCGGATTTCGAATTTCATGCCTCTCCCGGACTATCCCGAATCTGGTTAGCTTCTCAGCGCCTTGTCACCACGCTGGCTTAAAAACATATCCACGGCAGCCTGGATGTCCTGGCGCACCCGGTCGGCGTCCCGGCCGGCGTCAATCACCCGGAACCGCCCGGGCTCCTCGTGCGCCAATCCGAGGTAGCCCTTGCGCACCCGCTGGTGAAACTCGAGGGACTCGGCCTCGAACCGGCCCTCCCCGCTGGCGCGGCCGCCCTGCGCCAGCTGACGCCGAGCGCGCGCCAGCCCGGTTTCGGGCGCCAGGTCCAGCAACAGGGTCAGGTCCGGTTTGAGGCCGGCGAACAGCAACTCGTGCATCTGTTGGAGCCACTCCGCGCTCAGGCCCCGGGCCGTCCCCTGATACACGATCGTGGCGTCGAAGAACCGATCGCACAGGACGCTCGTCCCCTCCTCCAGGGCCGGCCGGATCACGGTCTGGATATGCTCGGCCCGGTCCGCCATATAAAGCAGGAGCTCGGTCTGCGGGGCCATACCGGCATGGTCGGGATCGAGCAGGACGGCCCGGATGCGCGTGCCGATCACGGTACCGCCGGGTTCGCGCGTCCGGATGGATGGGATCCCGCGCGCCGCCAGATAGTCGGCCAGATGGACGATCTGGGTGGTCTTGCCGGCGCCCTCGCCGCCTTCGAGCGTAATGAACAGGGGTGGTTCGGCCGCCATGGGTCAGGCGTCTCCCCCGGCGCCCCCGTCCAGGCCCCACTGCTTCAGGTCGCTGAGCGTTTCATAGTCGGTCATGTCGCATTTGATCGGCGTGATCGTGATGTACCGGCGCCGCAGGGCCGCCCCGTCGATGTCCAGGTCCTCGTCGAAAACCTGCATGTCGGCCCCCTGCCAGTAGTAGGTTCGGTTGCGGGGGTCGACGCGTTTTTCCAAGTATTCTTTGAAAATGGACAGGCCGTGGCGGCTGATGCGCACCCCGGCAATCTGCGGCATGGGCAGGTTGGGGACGTTCACGTTGAGAAACGTGCCCGGCAGCAGGCCGCGACGGCCGACCCGATCGGACAGGCGGCCGACGAACTCGGCGGCGGTCTCATAGTGGTACGGCTCGCCGCCGGCGATGGAAGCGGCGATGGCCGGCAGGCCCCCCAGAGCGGCTTCGCGGGCGGCGGCGACCGTTCCGGAATAGTTGATGTTGACGCCGACGTTGGCCCCGGGGTTCAGCCCGGCAACCACCAGGTCCGGCTTGCGCCCCAGGATTTCCAGGATGCCGAGCTTGATGCAATCCGCGGGAGTGCCGTTGACGGCATAGCCCGCGCCGCAGCCGTTCAGGGAGACCCGCTCGGCGCGCAGCGGCTGGTGCAGGGTGATTCCGTGGCTGACGGCGGTCCGCTCCCGGTCCGGGGCGACGACGGTGACGGCATGCCCCCGTTGCAGCACGCCGTGAAGCGCCCACAGGCCCGCGCAGTGAATTCCGTCGTCGTTGGTCAACAGGATGTCCATTCGAATGACGAGCAATTTCTTGACTTTTCAGCCCGAGTTGGCTTTATAGCTTAGTTTTTGGCGGGGTTCAAGCTCCGGCCGGCAAGGCCTCGGGAGGCCCGCTCCCCGTCGTGCGACGGCCCTCAGATCCCAAGCGGAGGCGATGTGCCCCGGATGAATCCAGACACGACCCTTGACCGGACCGGTATCCCTGCGCGGCGGATGGCAGCCCTGGGGTGCCTGCTGGCCTGTCTCGCCGGCCTCTGGATCTCCCCGCCGGCCCGGGCGGCCGACGCGCCCGTTTCCGGTGTGCGTGCGGTCCCGCTGGATCCGAGCCTGCCGTGGCATGTCGAAGCCGACCGCCTGCGCTACGACCAGGCAACCGACACGTACATCGCCGAGGGCGACGCGGTGATCACCAAGCAGGATCGTTCCATTGCGGCCGACGTCATTCGCTACAGCGCTCAGACCGCCATGGCGGTTGCCGAGGGTCATGTCGTGGTGACCGCCGGCACGGATTCGCTGACCGGCTCCTACCTCGAATTCGATCTCGAGAGCGAGAAGGGCTATCTGGACGACGGCACGATCTTCCTCCGGGAATACAACTACCACATCCAGGGCAACCGCATCCAGAAAGTCGGCCCGGACCTCTACCGGGTCGACCGGGGCACGGTCACCACCTGCGACGGCCCGTGGCCGGACTGGAAGTTCGGCGGCCGCGACATCCAGGTGCACGAGGACGGCTCCGGCACGGTCTGGAACGCCGTGGCCTACGTGCTCGACGTGCCCGTCGGCTACTTTCCGTTCGTGTCCTTTCCGGCCAGAAACCGCCGCCAGACCGGTCTGCTCTACCCGGACCTCGGCTACAGCGAACGCAAGGGGGCCAGCTTCAACCAGCCGTTCTATTGGGCCATCGACGATGCCTCCGACGCCACGTTCTACGCGCACTACATGAGCCGGCGCGGCGTGAGGCCGGGGTTGGAATACCGGTATTATCTCAACCGGGACGCCAAGGG
>JALOPB010000194.1 GCA_025454115.1 Desulfobacterales bacterium
AACCGACCAAGTCCCTGTGCTCGAGATTGTGGCAGTGGAAGACGAAGCGGCCGTAGAAGGTGCGGAAGCGGATGAAGATCTCGGCTTCCTCGTTCGGTCCGAGGCTGATAGTGTCCTTGTTGAAGCCTTCCTGGGGGACGATGGGAGTCCGGTGGATGAATGGAAAACAGGATAGATGGCCCGGAGCTGCCGGGAAATCGGTCTTCAGGTGATGTCGAGCGGGATCAGGCTTTGCGGGTAATCAGGCCGTGTTCGAAGGCGAAAGTGGTGAGAGTGGCGGTATTGTGCAGGTCGAGCTTGGCCATAATGTTGGAACGATGCTTTTCGACCGTCTTGACGCTGATGCACAGCAGGTCGGCGATTTCCTTGTTCTGGTGCCCCTCTCCCAGCAGTTTCAGGACCTCTTTCTCGCGTTCCGTCAGCGTGTCGAGAGAGCTTTTGTTCTTCAGCGTTTTGCGCCCATTCAGATAGCCTTCCAGGACGTTACCGGCAACGCCCGGACTGATATACTTCTTGCCCTCCAGCACGCTGCGGATGGCCACTTTCAGCTCCTCACGGCTAGAATCCTTGATGGCATAGCCATCCGCTTTGGCTTCAAACGCCTGCAGGACATACTGGTCGGATTCATGAATGCTCAAAACAAGGATCTTGACTTCGGGCATCGCCGCCTTGATTTCGCGCAGGACCGAAAAGCCGCTCATTCTGGGCATGGAGAGGTCTAGAAGCACCAGGTCGGGCTTGGATTTTCGGATCAATCGAACGGCCTCCAGTCCGTCCTCTGCCTCTCCGGCTATTTCGTATTCAGGGCTGGGCGATAACATGGCCTTAAGGCCCTCCCGAAACAGTCGATGGTCCTCCACGATAAAAATCTGCTTTTTCGATTGCATGCCCGCAGTTTAGCATATTCATGAGTTGCAGGCAAGCTACGCCACAATGGCTTCAACGATCGCCGGAAAATACATGATGAACCCCATTTGAACGTCCTTAGCCGGATGATATTTTTATATCGTATCGGGCCACGCGGCTTTCCAGCAAAATCTCAGAAGGCATGTCATTGCGATCAGATCGAATCAAAATTCATTTCAGGGTCTTGCTCGTCTTGTGGACAGCAGTGGTGATAGGACTGTTCATCAAGGATGCTCTACACATCCACGAGAAGGCCGAGGAGTTCGCAATTGCCGAGGCAAGGGCCTACTTCAACAAAGACCAGGCGACCCGGCTTTGGGCCGCATCCCACGGGGGTGTGTACGTCCCTGTTTCTACATCAACTCCCCCGAATCCTTTTCTGATCCACGTCCCTGAGCGCGAAATTTACAGCCCCTCCGGCCGGGTCCTAACGTTGATGAATCCGGCCTACATGATTCGCCAGATAATGGAGCATTACAGCACCCTCCACAAGGTTCAGGGACGGATCGCCAGTCTAAAGCATTTCAGGGAAGAGACCGCTCCGGATAACTGGGAAAAAAGCGCATTGCTTTTATTCGAAGGCGGGCGCGAGGAGGCTTTGGAATTTACGGACATGGCCGGCGCTCCATACTTGCGCCTGATGCGGCCGCTGAAGACTGAAGCGTCGTGCTTGAAATGCCATGCAATTCAAGGGGATCAGATCGGAGGCATCCGCGGCGGTATCAGCGTCTCGGTGCCCATAGACGGATTTTTGGAGCACCGGCGGAAGGAACTCACCACTCATGGTTTGTCTTTCCTGGTGCTGTGGCTGCTCGGATTCGGGATCATTGCCAACGCCGGCGGAAGGCTCAGGCGCAGCGTGCAGGCGCAGGATAGCGCGGAATCCCTGCTTAGAGCGTTGCAGAGCAACTACCGGACCCTGATCGACAACTCGATGACCGGCATTTATATCAGCCAGGACAACACCATCAAATTCGCGAATGCCAGGTTCGCTGAAATCCACGAATTCAGCCCCGATGAAATGGTCGGCATGGACTCGATGAGTCTCGTTCTTCCGGAAGACCGCAAAGTCATACCGGATGTAGTAGGTCAAAGCATTCGGAGGGCGCGCGTTCCGGATGAATATGAGGTTCGATGCACGACCAAGTCGGGAAAGGTCATCTGGGTGCAGCGACGCAATACCGTGATCGAACACAACGGCCGGCCAGCGATACTCGGCAACGAGATAGAAGTCACGGCCCGAAAGAAAGCCGAGATAGAGCTGAAAGCTTCCGAAGAGCTACTGAAGCGACTTTCCGGCCAGTTGCTCCAGTTCCAGGACGCCGAACGCAACGCCCTGGCCAGGGAGTTCAACGAAAATATCGCCCAGTGCCTCAGCGCGGTGAAGCTCCGAACCGAGGCCATGCTCCAACCGGGTGAATACGACCCCCCGCTTGCAATGATCAGCCCGCTGAAACAGATCATCGATGACCTGGAGACAACGGTGGCGGCCGTCCGCGAGATGACCAAGCGTCTCAGCCCGTTGATGGTGGATGACCTCGGGATCGTTTCAGCCGTTCAATGGCTGTGCCGCAGCCTTTCTCAAATCGCTCCGGGCATTCGCATTCGGACGGATCTCCAGGCGATCGAAAGCGACATCCCCCATTGGTTGAAAATGGACATTTTCCAGGTCCTGGAGAGGATCTTGTCGTCGGTGGTTGCGCAAAGTCAGCCGAGTCGCGTGAAAATTACGCTTAAGCCGGGAGCAGGCTTGCTGAAGTTGAAGATCGTGGATAAAGACAAAGGCTGCAGCCTGCAAAGCCCTTTAGAGGGCAGCTCGGAGAGGGGGCTGAATTTCGTCGCCGTGAGAAGCCGTGTGGAGGCGCGTGGCGGCTCGGTGAGCTGGGCGTGTCGCCCAGGATTTGGAAACACGGTTACAATTGCTTGGCCGTTGAAAGGTGTATAATAGGTGTCTTGCAGTTCTGCATGCTTCCATCATGCAGTTCCAGAATTCGAGCATACCCTGAGGATATCTCTGTGACGGGCATCCTTTCCTAAGTGTTCATTGGAGTAAGATATTTTCTGCCCACTGAGTTCCACTCGTTTCTGCAACGAAGCCGTCCTAGTTCTCCCTGCATTTTTTAAGGCATCCCGTTTTTTAAATTGGGTGATTCTCCCGTCGAATTCATGTAAATAAGCAGATGAGGCCTCGGAGGGTCCTTCCTGGCGACGAACTTTCATTGGGACGGAGGGGTGATAATGCTCCACGCGAGTTTTCCGCGAAAACTTCCCATATGGGCGGGGCTGCTACTGGCGGGAGGGCTGGTCGCTGCAACTTTGTTATTGCGACTGCGATTGGGCGCCTTCTTAAACGACCAGCGCGTGATGATCCTGTTTGTCCTGCCCATTATCGTCAGCGCGTACTTCGGCGGAATGAAAACCGGTTTGGCGGCCACGATCGCAGCGGCTTTCTCGATCAACTATTTTCTCCTGCCGCCGGTTTACAGCCTGGTAATTCACCAGCTGACCGACCAGGTGCAGTGGGCGTTGCTGTGGTTGGTCGGGATTGCGGTGAGCCTGTTGGCCGAGGGATGGATCCGCTCGCACCGTCAATCGGAAGCGAGCTGCGGTTGGATGGAGGAGCATACCCGCAACGCGGCGTTGTTTCCCGAGGAAAACCCCTCCCCTGTAATGCGTGCGGCCCGGGGGGGAGAGTTGCTTTACGCCAACCGCGCCGCGGGGGATCTGCTGGAACAGTGGCAGTGCACGGTTGGCGCCCGTGTGCCGGAGGTCGTGCAGCGAGAGCTGGCCGCAGTGCTTGAAACCGGTGTCTCCCAGGAGGTGGAATTGCGCTGCGGGGATCGCGAACTGGCATTGGTGCTGGTCCCTATCGTCGACCGCCACTATGTCAATATCTACGGCAGCGATGTCACTGCGCAAAAAAGAGCCCAGGAGGCTTTGCGTGAAAGCGAAAGGCTCTATCGCGCCATCGGGGAGTCCATCGATTACGGCGTGTGGGTCTGCGCGCCCGATGGCCGTAATACATACGCCAGCCAATCTTTTTTGAAAATGGTAGGCATGACCCAGGAGCAGTGTTCGGATTTCGGTTGGGGTGACGTGTTGCACCCCGATGATGCCGCGCGCACCATCGCGGCCTGGAAGGAATACGTCCAGACCGGCGGCATCTGGGACATCGAGCATCGGTTCCGCGGTACGGACGGGCAGTGGCATGCCGTGCTGGCGCGTGGAGTGCCCGTGAAAAACGATCAGGGCGAACTCCTTTGCTGGGCGGGGATCAATCTGGACATCAGCCGCCTTAAGCAGGCGGAAAGGGAACTATCGGCAGCCCACGCCGAAGCCGTGAAAGAAAAGAGCCGCCTCGAAGCTGTCATGGAAACCCTGCCCGTCGGCGTAGCCATCACCGATGTCCGGGGAGGATATGTAAAAACCAACCGTGCATTTGAGGCCATCTGGGGTGGCTCGTGCCCGACGACCCATTCGGTTGCCGACTATGCCGCATACAAGGCCTGGCGGCTGGAAACCGGCGAACCCGTGAGGCCGGAGGAATGGGGGGCGGCCTGCGCCTTGCGCACGGGCGAAACCGTTACCGGGAAACTCATCGAGATCCAGCGGTTCGACGGTGCCCGCGCCTTCGTGATTTACAACGCCAGTCCTGTTTTCAACACCGCGGGAGAGGTCGATGGATGCGCCGTGGCGATCATGGACATCACTGAATTGCAGGAAGCGGAGCAGGCAGTACGCGAAGCCCACGAGCGGCTGCGGACCATTCTGGGCAGCATCAGCGACGGGTTCGTCAGCCTGGACCAGCAGTGGCGCGTGAGGTTCGTGAACGAAAGAGGAGCGCAAGACCTCGGGCAGGCGCGCGAATCCATGCTGGGCCGTGTCCTATGGGAGATCTTTCCCGAAGCCGTCGGCTCCGAATTCGAGCGCGCCTACCTGCGGGCGATGAACGAGCGCGTGACCACGACCGCCGAGTCCTATTATCCGCCGCTGAAAGCATGGTTCGAGGCCCGCGCCTATCCCTCTGAAGATGGCATCAGCGTGTTTTTCAGAAATGTCACCGATCGCAAGATGTCCGAGCAGAGCCTGCGCGAGGTGCAGACGGACCTCAACCGTGCTCAGGCTGTGGGTCAGATCGGGAGTTGGCGCCTGGACGTACAGAGAAACGAACTGCTCTGGTCCGACGAAAACCACCGGATTTTCGGGGTGCCCAAGGGTATCCCTTTAAGTTACGAGACCTTTCTTTCAATCGTTTACCCCGAAGATCGTGAGTACGTCGATCAAGAATGGACGGCCGCTCTGCGCGGCGAACCTTATGACATCGAACACCGGATCATTGCCGGCGGATCCGTGAAGTGGGTGCGCGAACGGGCTGAGTTGGAGTTTGACCCGCAGGGAAGACTGAAGGGCGGTTTCGGAACCACCCAGGACATAACGGCGCGGAAACAGACAGAGGCGAAACTGAAACAAAGCGAGGAAGCGCTGCGCCAAACCAACGAGCAGCTGGAGGCAATGGTTCAAAAACGAACCGTCGAGCTGGAAAACACGGTGGCGGCATTAAAAGTTGAGATCTCTGCTCGCAAAAAAATTCAAGCTCAGCTTCACCAACTCTCGCGGGTCTTCATGGACGCAGCCGACCCGATCATCATCGAGGACCTGTCGGGGATAATCGTCGATATGAACCGGGAGGCGGAGACGGCTTACGAGTGGAGACGCGAGGAGCTGATCGGAGGGTCCATCAACAGGCTCTTTCTGCCCGAACGCCTTCAGCCGGCAATGCAGCTGAGGGAGCGGTGCCGCAGGGGCGAAGACGTCCGCAACTGGGAGAGCCGCCGGAAGGCCAAGTCCGGCCGGATCATTCCATCACTTCTGACGGCATTCCCTCTAATGGATGAATTCGGAAAAGTCGCTTTCGTGGCCACGATTTGCAAGGACATCTCCGCGCGTAAGGAGATGGAAAAGAAGCTACAAGATGCCTATCGGCGCCTGCGTGAGCTGTCGCGTAAGAGTATGGAGGCGTTGGAAGCCGACCGGCGGGCCGTCGCGCGGGAGCTGCACGACAGCATCGGCGGCAGTCTGGCGGCCATCAAATTCGGATTGGAAGAGGTCGCCGAGCGGGCGGGGCAGGACTCGGCCTGCGAAACACCGTTGATCGGGGCGCTTATTTCCAACCTGGCGGACACCATCAAGGAAACCAAGCGCTCCGGGTTGTTCACCAAATCGAGGTGGAGGAGCAGGAAATCCCCGAGGAATTCAAAATCGTGTTCTACCGGATCATGCAGGAAGCGCTGACCAACGTTTCCAGACACAGCCAAGCCGATGCGGTCACCGTTCGCCTGACAAAGAGCGCCACCCATTTCGAATTCGAGGTGGAAGACAACGGGTGCGGTTTCGATACGAGCAACGTCTTCGGCGCGCCGGACCGATTGAGCGGCTACGGATTGAAAAGCATGCAGGAGCGGGCCGAAATCTGCGGTGGCGTTTTGAATGTCCGCACCCGGCCCCACGCGGGCACGTCCGTGAAAGTCAGCCTCCCGATCGCCGCCGCTTCGGGCTTTGGTTCGAACGAATCAAGTCTTGCTGCAAACCATATCGCGCCCGGCGCATAGATCGATCAATCGTCTTTTTATCGGAGACGGTTGATACCTGAACGACCGGATTGCTGCCGCACGATAGTTCGTTGAATGGATGGTTGCGGCGCGCTGCGGCCGAAAACCCGCCACGCCGATGAGTGGGATGGCCGCATTGAACATATTTCATTGCCGGTTAAGGATCCAATTCATTGCCGGTTAAGGATCCAATACCCCAGCGCATATACGGCGGCGCCGGCCACGAACCCGATCAGCCAGTACCGCCACTCCCGCCCGGTGGGCTTCCGCACGTGGGTCGCCGCCGATGGGCTCAATCCGCAGCCTTGGTCTTGGGGTGGCGGCGCATTCGAAGGGCACACTCGAAGGCGTCCCTCAGCTTTTCATCCGAGGCATGCAGGTTGTCGGCGATCCAGAGGATCACGCTGCGCGGCGCCGACGCATCCTGCGCTCTCAATACGAAAATTTCTTCCTGTTCCCCGGCCTTTTTCAAGGACGGACTTGTCGATTTCGTTGCCATTGGATGCCTCCTGTCCAGATGCCGCTTTGCCGTATGCTCTTTCCTCCTCCATACACCCCGGGCACTTCAGCCTAAAAGCCTAAATTCCTTGAGGTGCCCAGGGTGATAGCGGGCGCCACTCTGCCACATTGCGTAAAAATGGAGAGGGCGACAAATTCCTCCCCCTCCATCCATCGGACCGTTCAGAACGGGGTGTATTGCCTTTGAAACCCCGCCTAAACGCGGCCGCCCCAAACCTCGGGCTGTTCGGTTCGCCGCCGGGTCCAAGCCGGGCTGGTCTCGCACGGAGTGCTGTAGGGTTGGGATTTTATGCTTTTCTGGCGCTGCTTCTGTCCTTCGAGTACGCGGTCGCGGCAGTCGCCGCGGCAGCGACCCGTTGTGTCTCTTTTCGGCATATGTTTCATCGGATTCCTCGCTTTCAATAAGTAATACGGAGCAGTCAGTTCTCCAACTGCACCTTGACGGGCACGGCCCGTGTGATGGTGTCGTAAACCGGTGAATACGTGGGGCCCAGCCGAACGATCTCCTCCAGTTTCTCCGGAGGGGCATCGGCATCGATTTTGAAGTACATCCGGATTTCCTTATACCCTCTCGGGACGTCGTCCCGGATGCCCAGGAAGCCCTGCAGATCGATGTCGCCCTCCAGCCGCGATTCCATCGAACGGATCCGGATACCCTTGGCGGCCGCGTGATAGACGATGGAGGAAGTCACGCAGGCCGCCAATGCGGTCAGGGCATACTCGACCGGATTGGGGGCGCGGTCTTCACCCAACAGAACCGGCGGCTCGTCCGCATCCAGAACAAAAGATCGGCTGCGGGCGTGTTCCTGCTGGGTTCCGTAGAAGTTGCGAATGGTGGTGCGGTTGTGCCCGCCGTCGAGCCATTGGTTGCTGGCCCGAAATTTGAATTTGGCGACAACCGGAGTTTTTTTAACGGCGTCGATGGTTTTGAACAACTCATCGACGGCGACGCCGTTGACCGTATTCGGGTTTTGCTTTTTTAGGGCCGTTTGTCCCATTTAATCATCCCCTTTCGTGCTGGTATGAATGACGGCATGCGCGGCATGCGGTCTTTAAAGGTAAGCAGAACCAGCCCAACAGCCCATACAGGCAATCCTGTATTTTCAAAATTATTACTCCGGCAATAAAATATGTTCAATGCGACTCTATCGCTCATCGGCGGGGCGGGTTTCGGGTCGCAGCACGCCGACACCAATTTTTCAGGCGACCCTGCCACGCCCCCCAGCCGTCAAGAGGAACTGCGGACAGGCAGAGACGGCTGGCGGCTGCGTGGGCATCGGTCCTCCGGGGCTGTCCGGAATCATATGAAGCGGGCTTGCTGCCGGTCGATGGTTCGTTGAACGGATGGTGGCGGCGCGCTGCGACCCGAAACCCGCCCCGCCGAACCTCAGCTCAAGTTGAACCTGTTTACTTGCCGGAGTAATAATAATCGTCGAGGGATGAGGCGGGATATTTGAGAGCGGACTCAGGCGAGACCCAGCAGCCGGCCGCCCTGAAAGACCAGAAACGCGGCCACCCAGGCCACCGAGGTGCTGTAGCCGATGCTGAAGAACATCCAGCGGTAGGATCCGGTCTCCCGGCGGATGGCGGCCGTGGTGGCGAGGCAAGGCAGGTAGAGCAGCACGAAGACCATCATGGACAGGGCCGAAAGCGGCGTCATGCCGGCTTCCGCCAGCGCCTTTTGGAGTGCGCCCTCCTCCTCGCTGTCGCCCGCTGCGTGCAGCACCCCCATGGTACTGACCACGATTTCCTTGGCCACGAAGCCGGAGAGCAGGGCCACGCCGCCGCGCCAGTCGATCCCGAGCGGGGCAAAGGCCGGCTCAACGAAACGGCCGATGCGGCCGATCAGGGAATTCTCGGTCCGGTCGGCTTTCTCCAGGCGCCGGAGCGCCGCCACGGTTTCCGCGTAGACTTCTTCGATCTCACGGCTCTCGGCGTCACCGGCCACGGCC
>JALOPB010000195.1 GCA_025454115.1 Desulfobacterales bacterium
GAGCTCGGTTTGGATTTGTTGAGGTTGTTAAGCATCTCCATCAATGCGACCATGCCGTCGGGGCTGTAGCCGGACTGGACCATGTACTCCGTGCCCAGGGCATCGGCCTGGCGCTCGTTGTCCCGGCTGTAACTCGCCAGGAAGGCGCCGGCCCCGAAACCGCCGAGCGCCGAAGCGACCTGGCCCATGCCCGGGGCGGCGACATCGGCGATGATGGATAGCCCCCCCACGACGATGTTGGTGAGCTGGCCCTTGGACAACTGCTCAGCCGTATGTCGGGCGTTGACATGGCCGATTTCGTGTCCCAGCAGCGCCGCCAGCTCGGCTTCGTTGTCCAGTTGGAGCAGAATGCCGCGCGTGCAGGCGATGCTGCCGCCGGGGAAGGCATAGGCATTGATGTAGGTGGCGTTGACCACCCGGAACGAGAAGGGCATGTGCGGGCGATGGCTCCGGGCGGCCATGGAGGCCGACCCCGTTGACGTACGCGTTCAGGTCGGCATCCTGGACGGGGCCGTAATCGTCCGAGAACTGCATGGGCGAATACTGGCGGTCGATCTGGATCTCCTCCTGCTCGGAGACCGTCATGAACTGGCTTCTGCCCGTAACCGGGTTGGTGGCGCAGCCGGCGGCCATGGCGGCGGCGGACATGCCGGTCAGCCACATGAACCGGCGGCGGGTTACCTTGCCGTAATAAGGTGAGTTGGGGCCGGGCGGTGGCATGGCTCCTCCTGAGCATTGGAGTAACATTCGGAAGGCGCGTGTCATGTCGATGGACGGATGATAAAAGAATTCCAAATCAGTGTCAAACCGATCCATGCCTCGATTTGCGCCGGCGGTTCCGACGCACGGGCGTTCGTTTAACAATTTTGTAATATTTACCTTTTCCCCACCCCGCCGCTGTAATTTCGATTGACTCCGGCTTTTTTTTAATTCATATTTTCAAACCGCCTGATTCCGTCGTTTTCCCCGCGATGCATCATCGCCCTGCCAGAAACGGTCTGGTTGCCCGTGGATGCAATGAGGGGGCGTTTTCTTAATCAAGAAACGCCTGCGGTCCTGGTTCGAAAAGGAGCTTCCGATCCGCCAGACCGCAGGCGTCGTTGCCTCAATTCAGCATAGAGGAGTTTTGCATGTGTCGCTTGTTCGCTATCGCCAGCCGGGAGCCGCTTTCGTCCATGGTGGCCATTGAAGCACTCAACGTTATGCGCGAAGGCCATGACGGCTCCGGAGTCGGCCTGTACCTGCAGGATCTGGGCGGGCCGTTCGAAGATATGAAAGACGCGCCGATTCTGTCCGGAATCTTCAGTGAATCAGGGCTGAAGCGCCTGGATGCCTTCATGATGGACGTCGGCTTCATGACCAAATATAAAATGTCCATCAAGGTACCCAAGACTCCGCCGGCCGGCGTGCCGCGACGGGACGTCTATCTGATCCGGGCCTATGAATACCCGGAGGAGTGGGAGGGGCTCAGCCAGGAGGAACTCCAGCTCCGGTTATTGACGACCCGCTTGAAGCTGAGGGCCATGGGTGAGGAAAACGAGGATATGATCGTTTTTTCCTTCTGGCCGGACGTGATCATGATCAAGGAAATCGGCGACCCCCTGGCGGTGGCCCGGCATCTGCAACTGGATCGCAAGGAGCTCTCGGCACGGGTGATCCTGGCCCAAGGTCGTCAGAACACGAATTATGCGATCAATCTTTACGCCTGCCATCCGTTTTTCATCCAGGGGTTCGCCAGCATGACCAACGGAGAGAACACGGCGTTCATTCCGATCCGGACGTTTCTCGAGTCGCGCGGCTTTCCGGGCTACATCGGCTACAATTCGGATTCGGAAGTGTTCACGCACATTCTGCACTACATGACCCGGAGCCTCGGCTTCGGAATCGAAACCTATAAACACCTGATTACACCGTTGCAGGACGAGGACATTGCCCGACATCCCAACGCATATTTCCTGCGCAACTTGAAGCAGGCCTGCCGGCCGCTGATCATCGACGGACCCAACTGCGTCATCGGCTGCCTGCCCGACGGAAGCCTGTTCATGGTCCAGGACCGCAAGAAGCTGCGGCCGGGGGTGGTCGGCGGCAAACCCGGTGTGTTCGCTTTTTCGTCGGAAATCTGCGGATTGGATGCCGCCATTCCCCTGCGCGACAAGAGTCGGGATTTTCAGCCCATGCATCTGGACACGGCGGTCGTCGGCCCGGACCGCCAGGAGGTTCGCATATGTCGTCAGAAAGATCCATTACCCCTTCAACCCTGAGCGTCCGAGACCTGCCGTGGCAGATCCGCTGGAGCCGGGACACCTGCACGCTGTGCGGCAAGTGCACGGCCGTCTGCCCGGTGAACGCCATCGAACTCGGGGTCTTCCGCAAGCGGCAGATCGAACCCCCGCTGGGTTTCATGGAGGCGCCGGCGACCGTTTACAAATCCTACTACGGGGTGCGCCAGCGGACCGATTCCGCATATGCGTGCGTGGGCTGTGCCATGTGCAACCTGGTCTGCCCCAACAACGCCATCGGGCCGGTGCGCGCCGATGAGACCGACAAGCTTCGGTTTCACATCGACCGCGGCGGGCAACCCCGGCGGCGCGGCGGCCGGCGCAACGTGCCCGGCGTGCTACTGGACCGGTTGAAGTTCATCCGTATCTCCATGTTGACCGACCCGGCGCTCGACGCCGGGCGGCACGAGTTCGAGCTGCGGACGCTGCTGGGTCGGGTGCTGCCTCCGGAGGAGAACCTCAAGTACGTCCGCGAAAACGGCTGGATCCCGCCGGTGCGGGAGATCTATCCGCTGATCATCGGCGGTATGTCCTTCGGCGCACTGTCGCCCAACATGTGGGAAGGACTTCAGCTGGGAGTGGCCTACCTAAACGAGGAGCTCGGCATGCCGGTGCGGATTTCCACCGGCGAAGGCGGCTGCCCGCCGCGGCTGCTGCGCTCGCGTTTTCTCAAATACGTCATCCTGCAGATCGCCAGCGGCTACTTCGGCTGGGACGAGATCCTGCACGCCATCCCCGAGATGAAGGAAGATCCCTGCGCCATCGAGATCAAGTACGGCCAGGGCGCCAAGCCCGGCGACGGCGGGCTGCTGATGTGGTACAAGGTCAACCGGCTGATCGCCGCCATCCGCGGCGTTCCGCCGGGGGTGAACCTGCCCAGCCCGCCGACCCACCAGACCAAGTACTCGATCGAGGAGTCGGTGGCCAAGATGATCCAATCCATGTCCATGGCGTGGGGGTTCCGCGTGCCGGTGTATCCGAAGATTTCAGGCACCTCCACTGCGCTGGCCGTGTTGAACAATCTCACCCGCAACCCCTATGCAGCCGGGCTGGCGATCGACGGCGAAGACGGCGGCACGGGGGCAGCCTACAACGTATCCATGAACCACATGGGGCACCCGATCGCCAGCAACATCCGCGATGCCTATCTGACGCTCGTCAAGGTTGGCATGCAGAACCAGCTGCCGCTGTTTGCCGGTGGCGGCATCGGCAAGAGCGGGAACCTGGCCGCCAACGCCGCGGCTCTGATCATGCTCGGGGCCAGCGGCATCCAGGTCGGCAAGTACATCATGCAGGCGGCGGCCGGCTGTCTCGGATCGGAGTCCGACCGCTGCAACATCTGCAACATCGGGCTCTGCCCCAAAGGCATCACGGCCCAGGATCCGCGGCTTTATCGACGGCTGGATGTCGACGACGTGGCCCAGCGGGTCGTGGATGTGTTCTTGAGCTTCGACACCGAGCTCAAAAAAATCGTGGCACCGCTCGGCCGGTCGACGTCGTTGCCGATCGGCATGTCCGATGCCCTGGGGGTGGATGATCATCACACGGCAGAGCGGCTGAGCATTAAGTATGTGGTTTGAAAAAGACGTGGACCCGCTGGCCCGTTTGCCCGTGGGCCCGTGAAATGCGGAGTCGGGCGAACGGGTCCACGGGTGCACGGGCCAACGAATCGACACGGCATCCCAACGGGATGCTTGGAGCAACCCTATGAGCGAACCCAAGCAGAACACGCCCACATCGTTCCATGTGATTGCGGGCCGGCAGGATGGGGAACGCGTGCGTTCCCGCATCCTGGAGGAGCAGATCCAAAAGGCCGTGGCCGAGGGCTGCCGCCGGCTGCAGATCGACGCCTACGGTCAGCACGGCATCGGCGGCCGCCTTTGGCGGGCGGGCGACCAGCCGGTTTTTATTCGAATCACCGGGCAACCCGGACAACGGGTCGGGTCCATGGGGTTTCCGAACACGGTGATCGAAGTTCTCGGGCCGGCCTCCGACGACGTGGGCTGGTTAAACGCCGGGGCCGAGATCGTCGTGCACGGCCATGCCGGCAACGGCGCCGCCAACGCCATGGCCCAGGGCCGGGTTTTCATTGCCGGCAACATCGGCGCCCGCGGCATGACCATGACCAAGCACAACCCCCGGTTCGGAGCGCCGGAGCTGTGGGTGCTGGGGTCGGTGGGGGATTATTTCGGGGAGTTCATGGCCGGCGGTGTCGCCGTGGTCTGCGGCCACGAGGCCCAGACACCCGACAATATTCTCGGCTACCGGCCGCTGGTGGGCATGGTCGGCGGCAAGGTCTTTTTGCGAGGACCCCACGGCGGCTTCAGTCAGACCGACGCCCGCATGGCGCCGATCGGGGATCCGGACTGGAACTGGCTGCTCGCGAACCTGAAAGTGTTTCTGAAGAAGATCGGGCGCTCCGAGCTGCTGCGCACCTTCTCCGTGCGGGACCAGTGGCAGTTGCTGGTCGCCCGCACCCCGAGCGAGAAGGCCGGCCGGCCGGTCCGCCCCGTGAGGGGCTTCCACCGCGAGGTCTGGAACGCCGAGCTCGGCGCGGGCGGCCTGATCGGCGACCTCAGCCGGCTGGACCGCAGCGTGATTCCGGTGGTCACAACCGGTGCGCTGCGGCGCTTCGTGCCGACGTGGGAAAACCAGAAATACGCCGCCCCCTGCGAGGCCGGCTGTCCGACCGGGATTCCCGTGCAGCGGCGCTGGCAGCTCATCCGCGAGGGCCGGCTGGACGAAGCCGTCGACCTTGCGCTCGCTTACACGCCGTTTCCGGCTGCGGTCTGCGGTTATCTCTGCCCGAACCTGTGCATGCAGTCCTGCACCCGCCAGATCGCGGCGATGGCACCGGTGGATACGACCCAAATCGGACAGGCCAGCATCCGCGCCAAGTTGCCCGAGCTGCCGCCGCTGAGCGGCCGGCGCATCGCCGTGATCGGCGGCGGGCCGGCCGGACTATCCGTGGCCTGGCAGCTGCGGCTCAAGGGGCATGCGGCTACCGTCTACGAAGTGGCCGGGCGGCTGGGCGGCAAGTTCACCCGGGTCATCCCCGACAGCCGCATCCCGCGCGAAGTGATTGAAACCGAGCTGAACCGCATCCGGGACGTACTGCCCCACGTACACCTGCAGCAGCCTCTCGATCGCGAAGAACTCGCGCGGATGCGGGAGGACTTCGATTTCATCGTGCTGGCCACCGGCGCTCAGAAGCCGCGTATGCTGTCCATCCCGGGGGTCGAGCGAGCGATATCCGCTCTTGACTTCCTGGAGGCCGCCAAGGCGGGGACGGCCGCGTGCGGCCGACGGGTGGTCGTCATCGGCGCCGGCAATGTCGGTTGCGATGCGGCCACCGAAGCGCGCCGCCTCGGCGCCGAGGAGATCCTGCTGTTGGACGTCCAGCAACCGGCATCTTTCGGCAAGGAGCGCCAGGCCGCCGAAGCGGCGGGCGCCCGGTTCCGGTGGCCGGTCGTCACGCGTGGCATCACGGCTTCCGGCGTAACCCTTGCCGACGGTGAGGACATTGCAGCCGACACGGTGATCGTCTCCATCGGCGACATGCCGGATCTTTCGTTCCTGCCGGAGGATATCGCTGTGGAGCGAGGCTTCATCAAAGTCGACGCAGGCTACCGGACCAGCGACCCGAAGATTTACGCCATCGGCGACGTGGTGCGCCCGGGGCTTTTGACCGAGGCCATCGGCGCCGGCCGCGTGGTGGCTCAGGGGATCGCCGACCAGACCGACGGCCGAACCCCGGCACCCTTCCGGCGGCAGATGATTGAAAAGGGGCGGGTGACCGTCGAATACTTCGACCCGCGGATCACGGCGTTTGCGGATGTTCATCAGTGCGGTTCGCAGTGTCTGTCCTGCGGCGCCTGCCGGGACTGCGGGGTGTGCGTGGCGGTCTGCCCGCAAGCGGCCATCAGCCGCAAAGAACTCGGTGGCAAGGCCTATGAATACGTCGTGAACGAAAATCTCTGCATCGGCTGCGGGTTTTGCGCCGGAGCATGCCCTTGCGGCGTCTGGAACCTGGAAGAGAACACCCCCATGGAATGAAGGCCGGTGCGTTACTTTATCGGTGAGAAAGTTCGTTCTTTGTGGGAGTGGCTTCCAGCCACGATCCAATCGCGGCAAGATGCCGCTCCCACAAAATAAGGGATAACCTTACTTCGAAGAAAATCGA
>JALOPB010000196.1 GCA_025454115.1 Desulfobacterales bacterium
AACGATCGAGGTGTTCCTGATGCGCGCGCGTTCCGACGTCGATGATGTGCTATCGATCATCCATGAAGTGGTAGAGAAAATTCCCTTCAACAAAGTCCTGGGCCTTTTGGTGGAGTCGCTCGATTTAGACCGGCCTTCCGTGAAACTGGAGATGCGGGAGGAATTGATCGGCAATTTCATCCGCGGGTCGCTGCATGGCGGTGTCATATCGAGCACCCTGGACTTCATGGGCGGCCTGGTCGCGTTTCTCAGCGTGCTGAAGACCCTCGAAGGGCACCCCCCCCCGGTGATGGCCGCCCGGTTCGCCAAAATCGGCACGATCGACCTGCGGGTCGACTATTTGCGTCCGGGCATTGGCCGGCATTTCATCGCCACGGGCTATGTCCTGCGCACCGGAAAGAAGGTGGCGGTGACGCGGATGGAGCTGCACAACGAGCAGCGGGAGCTGATCGCGGTCGGGACCGGCGCTTACATGATTGCCTGAGCCGGACGATCCCGTTTCAAGGGTTTTCATTTTCCGGAATTTTTGATAGAAGTCATTTCGATGCGGCTGCTATCCGAAACGCACAGGAGGATTTGAAAATGGCCAAAGCTCAGGACGTGAAGAAGGACGTTAAGAAGAAAGCCCAGAAAACCCTCAAGGAAAAGCGAGCGGAAAAGAAGTCGAAGAAAAACAAGGCGTGAACACCGCTCCCTGCCGGCCGCTTCCTGTCCGCTGGGGGTTCAGTCAGCGGGAGGGGCCGCGGCCCGGTATACGCTGCGGAAGTACTGACAACGTTTCCAACACCCGGCTGCCGATGAAACGTCTTTCCGTCCGCCTTTTGACTCTGGCGTGCGTGGTGTGGGCGACCGCCACGACGACGGGTTGCGCCGTTGCGCTGGTCGGTGCGGGTGCGGGAGCCGCCACGGCCGCCTACGTCATGGGAGAGCTCACCCAAACGTATGAAAGCGGCTATCCGGAAGCCATCCAGGCGAGTACGGACACCCTTGGAGCGCTGAAGATTCCGATCGTCGCCAGCGTCGGCGACGAGCTCAAGACCGTCATCAAGGCCCGCCGGCCCGATGAGACTCCAGTCGAAATTGCGATTGAACGGATCGACGCGCAATGGATCGAAATCGGGGTCAGAACCGGCCATGTGGGCGTTTGGGACCACCGGACGTCCCGGCAGATCCAAGACCTGATCGGCGAGCGGCTGGCACGTCCATCCGGCCGCGACAGCGCATTCAGAAAAATAGCGCCGTCTCCGGCGGAGCCTCAGATGGAAGCCCCTGCGGCGGCCGGCGATCCCGAGCCGGTTAAGAAGAAAGCCCCGTCCAAAACAGCCCTCCCTGCTGCCCTGACTGCTCCCGGACCGTCAAACCCAGGGGAGCCCGGCTTCAACCCGGATCTTACGATCTTCTTCGCGAGCGGCGGCGATGAAGTTGCACCCGAGGAAGTTCCTAAACTGGATCGGCTCGCCGCCATCCTGCGCGATCATCCGGCGTCGGTGGCGAGCCTTCACGGCTATTCGGATTCCCGCGGCAGCGCCAGCCAGAACTTTATTTTGTCCGTGGGGCGTGCGGACGCCGTGAAGCGGTATCTTGCCGAAAAAGGCTGCCCGGCGGATCAATTGCTTGTCATCGGCCATGGGGCGGTCAGGTTTCTGGGAACCAACGATCATGCGGTGGGCCGTCGGCTCAACCGACGGGTGGAAATCGAAATTCATCATGCGCCGTAGCCGGCGCATTGATGGCTGCGCCTACCCGTAAAGCCGGCCGAGAAAGTAATTCATCTGCACATACCACCACGGCCAGTCGTGATTGACATCATCGCCCCAGAAATCCACCCAGGCCGGGATCGATTTCCCGCGGAAGCATTGATCCAGCGCGTGGGTGTCCTCGATGGCCTCTTGCTCCCAGGCGCCCCGGCCCACACAGACAATGATGCGGCTATTGCGGTAGCGGTCCAGGAACCAAGGGTCGGACAGCTCCGGCAGGTAAGCGAGCGGCGAGTTGAAATAGACCGCCGGAAGGTCGGCTGCGCTCAGACCGAATTCCGGCCGGTCTAACCGGTACAGGCCGGAGAGGGCCACCGTGCCCTCGCAGACATCCGGGTGTTTCAGAAAGAAATTGACCGCGTGGTAGGCCCCCATGCTGCAGCCGGTGGCCATGACCCGCTCCGCGGGCTGGCGGCAGTGCTGACGGATGAAGGGGATCACTTCCTGCGTCACATAGCCGTCGTAGGCTTCATGCCGGGCGTTGCGTTCCGCCGGCGTGATTCCCCAATTGTACCAGGATTCGCTGTCCACGCTGTCGACCGCATAGAGCTTGATCTTGCCCGAATTGATGACGTCCGCGATCGCCGCGACCATCCCCATGCCTTCGAAATCGAAGTAGCGACCGCGCGAGCAGGGGAAAACCAGTAAGGGCTTGCCCCAATGCCCGTAGATCTTGATTTCCATGTCGCGGTTCAAACATGAACTCCACCAGCGGTGCTGCTCGATGTGCATCGTCAATTCCTCCGGAGGCGATCGCGGCGTCCCATGCCGACGGCAGGCGACTAAGACGGGGTGTGGTGGATGAAGCGCACCACCTCCAGCACCTGGTCCAGGCTGTTCGATCGGAAGATATATCCCACATCCCCCAGGGCACTGCTGAAGACCCCGGGTACGCTTTCGACCTGCAGCATCAAATGACCATAGCGCGACAGGATGTCGTTATGACTGTAGGCATAGGACTGACTGCGTTTGCGGCTGGCATAGCAGCAGTGATACTTTCGCTCATACGCCAACCCGCCGCGCTGGTGCACGATCAGCTCCGCCCAGGCGCGGTAGATGTCGATATCGGCGCCGTAATTGAACATGTCGGTGGTGAACCCCCCGGGTGGCCGCATGTTGACTTCCAGGGCCACGTAATCGCCGGAGGCGGTCAGGAAAAACTCGATGTGAAAAAACCGCTCGCGGACCCCGAATGCGGCCAGGCAGCTCCGGCCGGCGCTCTCCAGCGCAGGGGGGATTTCGCGCATGGAGTAATAATAGATATGGCGGGCTTCATTCACGGTTTCCATAATGCCCTGGCTGAACACGTGCGCGGTCAAAAAAATGGGATCCCCGTCGGTGCCCGCCAACCCGTCGAAGGAGTGGATGGTGCCGGCGATGAACTCCTCCATTAAATAGTCGACCGGCGGCTTGCGGGAGAAAAAAGAGGCGAGGTCGGCCTCGGAGTCGATGCGGTAGGTGTTCAGCGCTCCCACCCCGACGTCGGGCTTGGCGATGACCGGGTAGCCGGTCTCGGCGATCACCGCCCGGGCATCTTCTCGGGTTCGGATCATCCGGCCGCGCGCCACGGGGATTCCAGCGGCATGGAAGCGTTCCTTCATTTGCGACTTGCGCCGGATGAAATCGATGTCGGCGGTGCGCACGCCGGCGATGTTGAAGTCGTCGCGGATGCGGGCTTCGGTGGCGAGCCAGTACTCGTTCAGGGAGTCGAAGCGGTCGATTCGGCCATAGCCGTGCGTGAAGTACCCGCAGGCCCGCACCAGGGCATCGTAATCATGCATGTCGGGTACGTGGTAATACTCGGTCAGCGCAGCGCGGGTCTCGCTGGGCAGGCTGTCGGGCCGTTCGTCGCCGATGCCGAGCGCGTGTCCGCCGGCCTGCTTCACCTGCTGCCAAAAGCGATGGTAGTGCGGCGGAAAATGGGGCGATAGAATGACGATGTTGCGAGCCATGGCTATGCCTCCTGCCGGGCGACGGCCGCCAGCTCAACGGCTTCGGCCTCAGCCGCACAACGGAAAATGTAACGAAAGCGCCCCATGACCTCCCAGTAGAGGGGGGGATTTTCGGCACATTCGACGAGGCGAGGACCGAGCTGTTCCACCAGCTGGCCGTGGGTCAGGGCATGCGGCTTGTCCTTGCGGCCGACAAAGGCGACAACGAATTTCTTGGCCTGCGGCAGTTCCAATGGCCGCCGCATCAGCATGCGGGCCCATGCGCGGTAAAGATCCCCGTCGATGCTGTAATTCATCATGTCGATGATCGCTCCGCCCGGCGGCCGGCAGTTGATCTCGATGGGCATGTAATCCCCGGCCAGCTTGAAAAATTCGAAGTGAAAAAATTTGCGGCGGACGTCAAACCGTTGGGCGAGGGACTGGCCGACGTGCCCTAATGCTTCGGGAACGCGGCGGCTGACGTAAAAGAAGGTGTCCTTGCCCTGCGCATATTCGATCAGGCCTTCACCGTAGATCAGGCTGTTTTCAAAAAGGATGTTCCCCTCCTGATCGGTCAAGCCGTCGTAGGTGACGATCGGCGCTTCCACAAATTCCTCCAGGAGGTAGTCGTCGCGAAGCTCCTCAAAAACGGCCTCCAGGCGGTCTTGCGCGTCCAGCCGGTGAGTTCCGCCGGCGCCGACACCTTCGTTGGGTTTTAAAATGACCGGATAGCCCAGCTCCCCGGCCAACCGGGTCGCCTCTTGGACGGTGGAGACGATCGCCCCGCGGGCTACGCGCAGGCCGGATTCCTGAAAGATACGCTTCATCACGGATTTCTTCTTGAGCTGGTCCACCTCCCGTAACGTGATGCCGGGGATGACCAGGCGTTCGTTGATGAACGCCTCCAACCGCAGCCAGGCTTCGTTGTGCGATTCCACCAGGTCGAACGCCCCTTCGAACCCCTGAGCGTGTTTGACCTCCAGCAGCTCGTTGATGGCCTGTTCGGCCTTGCGCCAGTTGTTCAGGTCGGCGCGCGCGTACCAGCGGATGCACGCGCGCAGGTCGGCGGGCAGGCTGTAGAAGTCGGCTTCGCCGATGGCCCACACACGGAGTCCCTCCCGGTGCAGATGTTTGACGAAATGGGCGAAGTTCGGCGGAAAATCCGGCGATATGTACAGTATGTCCATGGAGGCCGTCATTCCAGTTCGTCGAAGCGGCAGCTCAGCATGACGCCCTCGCCGTCGAACGTGCTTTTGACTTTGTAAGGGAGAGACTTGAACATCCGGATCATGCCTTGGTTGTTGGGGGAGGTGTAGGCCATGAGACCGAAGAGCCCCCTTTCACGCGCGCTGTCAGCCAGCTTGCGCAGGATCCGGCGGCCGATGCCCTTGTTCTGAAACTTCTTGTTCACCGAGAAGGCGACCTCCGCCAAATTGATTTTTTCGATCCACATGCACTCCCCGACGGCCACCACCCGCCCGAATCCGAACTCGCCGACCACCGCCAGCAGGGTCAGGTCTTTCACGTAGTCGACATTCGAGCGGATTTCGACATCCGAACGTGAAAAACTCGTCTTCTCGTGCCGGAACCGCGAGAAGATGTCTTCTTTGTCCAGACCATAGTAATGCTCCTGGATGCGACGTTCGTCGACCGGTTTGGCCGGCCGGATGACCACCTCATCGCCGTCGATCTCCAGGGTTTCTTCCAGCAGGATCGGGTAAACCCCCCGAACGGCCTCTCCCAGGGTTCGCTCCGGTCCGATCAAGCCCAGCTTCTTGGCTGCGGCAAAGAGTTCCTCGCGGAAGCTGGGGTGAGCGATGCTGATCATCCCGACCACCCGTTCCTGCAGGCTTTTCCCGAAAAGGTTGAACACGCCGTATTCGGTCACGACATAGTGAACGTCGGCGCGCGGCACTCCCACGTTGGTGTCGGTTAGGATGGGAACGATATTGCTGCGTTGACCGTCCTCGGAGGTGGAAAACAGCATTAGAATGGATTTTCCGCCCGGCGACCGTCTGGCGCCGCGCACGAAATCCACGGTGCCGGAGACTCCCGCAAAAAAGGTCCGGGCCGCCGCTTCAACCTCCACCTGGCCGGTAAGGTCCATCGTCCGGGCCACGTTCATCGACACCATGCGATGGTGCCGGGCGATGACGAAGGGATCGTTGACGTAGTCCGACGGGCGGAAGTCGACCGCGGGGTTGTTGTCCAGAAATTCGTACAGGTTGTGGGAACCGATGGCGGCGGAGGCGACCAGCTTGCCGTCGTTATATCCCTTGCGTCGGTTGGTGACGACGCCCTGCGAATACAAATGCATGATATCGTCGGTCAAAAACTGTGAATGGACGCCCAGATCGTTCTTCTCGCCCAGGGCCTGAATAGTCGCCTGCGATGCTGCATCGAGGCCGAT
>JALOPB010000019.1 GCA_025454115.1 Desulfobacterales bacterium
TGGCGATCGGGTGGTACCCGCAGTATGATCCCAGACTCTTTATTGACTTGCGCGATCACCTGCTCATGTCCAATTCTCTGGGCGATGGGATTAGTACGTTCTACTATCGTTACACGCTTTATCCGGCCGAGGTTTTCAAGACCCTCGATCAGCGGCTTATCAAACCGGTCACCTGGTTTCCCGCCGAATCCGATGGCCGCTCCGATGCCGTCATGGGCGAGTTGATCCGCCGGGATTATCTGCCCGTGGGGGACGTTCCGGGGGCGGAGATCAACGTTCGATTCGAGGGGGGCCGCCTGGCAATCCGGTACCGCGGGGACGTCGTCTGGGAAAATACCATCGACCACTTTCTGGCCGATTCGCGTCGGGCCGTTTCCGAGGTTTCGGCCAGGGCCGACCGCTTCAAATTCTTTCGCGGTCTGACGTATTACGGGGTCTTGCTGGCATTTCCGATCGCTCTCTATATAGTGTTGTTTGCACTGCTGCGCCTGATGGCCGGCATGATTACAGATTCGCGGCGGGCCGAAGCGGTGGCGGCCGCTGCTTGTCTGCTGATCGGATTGGCCATCCTGGCTGATTTTCACAGCAGTCGCGAAGATGTTCTGCCGCCCGCCGCAATCGGCGCAGCGTTGGATTCCGATCGTTGGCAGAAACGGGTGGCGGGGCTCCAGGCGATAGGGGGGCACCGTTTTGACATCATGGCCAGTCCCGGATATGTGAAGCTGCTGAACAGCCCCTATCCCCAAGAGCGTTACTGGCTCGCCCACGCCTTGGGGGCCAGCCCGAATCCGCAGGCATTCGCCGATCTGATCCGGTTGTTGGATGATCCTCAGATCAATGTGCGGACCATGGCGCTGGAAGGCCTCGCTCAACGCC
Source organism: Desulfobacterales bacterium (assembly GCA_025454115.1). Lineage (GTDB taxonomy): Bacteria > Desulfobacterota > Desulfobacteria > Desulfobacterales > SpSt-501 > SpSt-501. Next base: position 877 of record JALOPB010000019.1, read on the forward strand.
GGGATCCGCGCGCGGTAAACCCGATCTTGAGACTTCTGAAGACCTCACATGAATGGTATGATCAGCTCTATGCCTACCAGGCCCTAAGGACGCTAAGGTGGAATCAGACCCGGTTGCATTAAGGCCTCTGGCGATGGCCACGGTGGGCGTAATCGCCATCGAAGGCCTTGCTCGGTGGGCCATTGCCCGAAAAGGGGTGGATCCCCTGGCTGGCGTCGGTGTGGCGCGCTTGATGGATATCGCCTGGATGGTGTTGATCATCTCTCGCAGCCCGAGGGGCTGGAGCCGGACCGGGCTTGCGGCCGCGGGATGGGCACCTGGCCTGATCAAGGGACTCATCTGGTCGGCGGGTTTCGGTATCGTGACGGCCATAGGGTATGTGCTGCTTCATATAGCCGGGTTCGACCCTCTGCGGGCCATCCGTCCTGGCCCGCCCCCCCTTTTCCCCCAGCCGGCGTTGCTTTTCCTGGTCGGTGGATTCATCGCACCAATCGCAGAAGAGCTATATTTTCGAGGTCTTATGTATGGCTATTGCCGGCGCTGGGGCTTCTGGCCGGCCTTGTTCCTGAGTACGCTGATATTCACCCTCTTGCATGGCAGTGCCCCCGGTGCCCCCATCCCCCAACTCGTCGGCGGCCTGGTCTTCGCGACGGCCTACGAAATCGAAAAAAGCCTGCTTGTCCCGATCCTGATCCACATTCTCGGAAACACTGCGATCTTCAGCATCACCTCCTGGCTATGATTCCGTTTAAGGTTTTTAAATTACATTAAAAAACCTTAACATCGCCTGTATTTTTTTCTTGACTATTAATATTTTTTATAATCTAATGGAGCAAAGTGGCGCAAAGTGGTAAATTATAGACGACCATGTTTCGCGGAAGCTCATACCATACCATCGACGACAAGGGGCGTATCGTCGTTCCGTCCCGGTTCCGGGTGCTCACGCGCTCGGAGGACGGCGACGGCATCATGGTCTCGCGCATGGATCAATGCCTGGTTGCATTCCCCATGCCTGCCTGGCAGCAACTGGAAGAACGGATTCTGCAGCTGGCCGAGAAAAATGACATCATGCGCCGCTTCCGCCGGGTGTTCATCGGCGGCGCCCACGAGTGCACCTGCGACCGGCAGGATCGCATTCTTATCCCACCCGCTCTGAGACAATACGCGGGCCTGAACCGGGATATCGTGTTGGTGGGTGTCCTCGACCATTTTGAAATCTGGTCCCGGGAAAACTTCGAGAACGAAGAACGGATGCTCTTAAACGATCTCAAGAACCCGGAGGCCAGAAACGAAATCGCCAAACTCGGCATCTGAACCCATGGCGTACCGCCACATCCCGGTCATGTGCACGGAAGTGCTGGAGTATCTCAATTGCCGGCCGGGTGGGGTTTATGCGGACGGCACCCTCGGCGGTGCGGGTCACGCCCGGGGGATCCTCGAGCAAATCGCACCCGACGGGTTGCTCATCGGGCTGGACCAGGATGCGGATGCCATCGCCAATGCCCGATTGCTTCTGGCGGGCCAGGCCGAACGGGTTCGGCTGTTCCACCGCAATTTTGCAGATCTCGCCGAAGTGATTCGAGATCTCGGACTCAAGGGGGTGGACGGGGTCCTGCTCGATCTGGGGATTTCGCTGCACCACTTGCAGGGCAGCGGCCGGGGGTTCAGCTTCTTGCGCGATGAACCGCTGGACATGCGCATGGACGTCCGGACGGTTCAAACGGCGGCCGACCTGGTCAACCGCTTGAAGGAGGACGAGCTGCAGCACATTTTCCAGGAATATGGCGAGGAGCGTTGGTCCGGCCGCATTGCCCGCCGCATCGTTTACGCGCGCCGCAGCCAGCCCATCCGCTCCAGCGGCGAATTGGCCCGCCTGGTTTGCGAAGCCGTTCCCGGCGGCCGTCGGGCTCGGATTCACCCGGCGACGCGAGTCTTCATGGCTCTGCGCATCGCCGTCAACGATGAGCTCGACCGCCTTTCGGGATTTTTGGACCAGGTACCGGAGATGCTCAACGCCGGCGGCCGCCTGTGCATCCTGTCCTTTCATTCGCTGGAGGATCGCATCGTCAAGCAGCGCCTCAAAGCCATGGAACGAAAACCCCGCCGCGACCCGGGACCGAGCGACACGGCCGGCGGGCCGGAAGAAGTCTTGAAAATTCTGACCCGCAAAGTCGTCCGCCCCGGCCCGGATGAAATCGCCGCCAATCCGATGGCCCGCAGCACCAAGCTTCGGGCCGCCGAGCGGGTCTGACATGAACCCGGCCGGGGGATGGGCGTGGAAACTCATGGAGCTGCGATGACCAACCCGACACCGAAGAGCCGACGCCGCAACCCCAAGATGCTCATCCTGTGGATTTCGCTGTTGTGTGTGTTCATCGCCGAGCTTCTGATCTACACGTGGGTACGAGTCCAATGCGTGCGGGTAGGATATGAGATCTCCGCGCTGACCCGGGAGCAGCAGCGTTTGACCGAGTTGCAGGCCAACCTGAAGGTGGAGCTCGCCCGCCTGAGAGCGCCCCAGCGCATCATCCGGATCGCGCAGGAAAAGCTGGGGCTGACGTTGCCCACTTCCAAACAAATGATGGTCATGCCTTGATGAACATGCACGCCAAATACATACGCCTCCGTATCCTTCTGGTCGGCGTGGTCTTTGCGATGGCCTTTGTCGCAATCGGCAGCCGGGCTCTTCTGCTTCAAGTTTACCAAGGATCCTGGCTGTCTCGCAAGGCGACCGACCAAGTTGAGGATTCGCTCAAGGCGGTGGGCAAACGTGGCACGATTTTCGACCGTCGGGGCCATGCGATGGCGGTCAGCATCGACGTCACGTCCATCGCCGTTCGGCCGTCCCAGGTGAAGGCGCCCGAGGCGGCGGCCAAGGAGCTTGCCCGGGTTCTGAAACGCCCCCCCCAGGAGATGAAAGAACGGCTGGCCAGCCGCAAACCGTTCGTATGGATCAAGCGCCAGGCCACCCCGAAGGAAGCCGAAGCAGTCAAACGATTGCAGATTCCCGGAATCGAATTCGTGTCCGAGACCAACCGCTTCTATCCCAACCGAGCCCTGGCGGCCCACGTGCTCGGCTTCACCGGCATGGACGGCAAGGGTCTGGAGGGCGTTGAGTTCTTCTATGACCGGTACTTGCGCGGCGCCGACACCAGCGTCAAGGTCCTGCGGGACGCCCACGGCAACGGCTTCCAGTCCGAATCACCGCCGGACGAGGACGCCAGCGGAAAGAACCTGGTGCTGACGCTGGATCAAAGCATTCAGTTCACGGCCGAAACAGCCCTGGCCGACACCGTTGAAAAGGCCAAGGCCAAATCCGGAATGGCGATCGTGATGGCGCCCGGGACCGGGGAAATCCTGGCCCTCGCGCTGGCCCCCGCGTTTAACCCGAACGCATTTGACGACGCCAAAAAGTCTCTCTGGCGCAATCGTGCCATCACCGACCCATTCGAGCCCGGATCGACGCTGAAGGTCTTCAGCGCCGCTGCGGCCCTCGAGTTCGCCAACCTGTCCCCCAAAACGACGTTCAACTGCGAAAACGGCGCCTATCGCATCGGCAAAAACACCGTACATGACGTCCACCGCTACGGTCTGCTGACCCTGCAAGACATCATCAAGTACTCGAGCAACATCGGCGCCGTGAAGATCAGCGAACGGGTCGGGCCGGAGAAACTCCACCAGACCCTGCGCCTGTTCGGCTTCGGCCAAAAAACCGGGATCGACAGCCCGGCCGAGACCACCGGACTGCTCATGCCCCATAAGCATTGGACGGGCATCGATACGGCCGCCATCTCCTTTGGCCACGGCGTTTCCGTATCGGCGGTCCAGTTGATCACCGCGTTTTCCGCCATCGCCAACGACGGCGTGCTCATGCGGCCTCGCATCGTCCAGGCCATCACCGACCAGCAAGGCCAGATCCTCCAGCAGTTCGCACCCGAGGAGGTACGCCGGGTCGTTTCGTCGCAAACGGCTTCCACCCTCCGGGACATCCTCCAGACGGTGGTGCTGCCCGGCGGCACCGGCGTGAATGCCGCCCTGGACGGCTACAGCGCCTGCGGCAAGACCGGCACCGCCCGCAAGATCGACGACAACGGCACCTACTCCAACGACCGGCACGTGGCCTCGTTCATCGGTTTTGCACCGGCCGAGAATGCTCAGGTCGCCGTCCTGGTCGTCATCGACGAACCCAAAGGTCAGATTTACGGCGGCGCCGTAGCCGCTCCGGTGTTCAAGAAAATTGCTCAGACCGCACTCAACTATCTGAACGTGCCGCCGCGCCCCGCCACGGAGCGGCTGCGGGTCGTATGGGATCAGGGAGGCCGCGGATGAATGTCGCCCACCTCATGGCGGCCCTGAACCCCTGCGCCGTAGACGGTTTGCAGGGCCAGGGGCCCGAGGTGGCGGCGCTGCACTACCGCTCCCAGGACGTGCAGCCCGGCGGGGTCTTCGTGGCCATCCGCGGGCAGGTCGCCGACGGCCATGATTTCATCGACGACGCCCGACAGCGCGGAGCGGTCGCCGTCGTCACAGAGAAACCCGTCGCCGGCCCCGGAATCGCCGTCACCGTGCCCGACACGCGACGCGCCCTGGCCGAGCTGGCCGCGGCGTTTTACGGCCGCCCGTCGGAGCAGTTGACCGTAATCGCCGTCACCGGCACCAACGGCAAGACGACCACCACCTACCTCGTCGAAGGCATCCTCACGCAGGCCGGCCGGCCCACCGGGGTGATCGGGACCATCAACTATCGGCATTCGGGGCGCTCCCTTCCCAGCCAGACCACGACACCCGAATCCCTGGACCTTCAACGAATTCTGGCGGAGATGCAGGCGGCGGGCGTCTCGCACGTCGTCCTGGAGGCGTCTTCCCACGCCATCGATCTTCAGCGCATCCACGCCTGCTGGATCGACGTCGGCGTGTTTACCAATCTGAGTCAGGACCACCTCGACTTCCATGGCAGCATGCCGGCTTACTGGGCGACCAAGAAGCGCTTGTTCACCCATTTCCTGGCATCCGGGCCCAAGGCCGGCCGGGCCGTTGCCGTCGTTAATACGGACAGCTCCCATGGCCGTGAACTCGCCGAACTGGCCGCGCTCCAGGTGATCCGCGCCGGTACGCAGCCGGATTGCAGCGTCCGCGGCGAGCATTGGTCCTGCGACCTGCAGGGCATTCGCGGCTCCATCGTATTTGGGGCGCAGCGCATCGATATCCGCTCGCATCTGGTGGGCCGCCACAACATTGAGAACCTGCTTTGTGCGGCCGGCGTGGGAGCGGCCCTGGGCATCGATCCCAAGGTCATCGGCGCCGGCCTGGAAGCAGTCGGCCACGTCCCCGGGAGACTGGAGCGGGTGGAGAGCCGGAGCGGCCGATGGGTGTATGTGGACTACTCCCACACACCCGACGCTCTCGAAAATGCGCTGGCGGCCCTGCGCGCGCTCGCGACGGGACGGATCATCTGCGTGTTCGGCTGCGGCGGCGATCGCGACCGCACCAAACGCCCGATCATGGGTGCTATCGCGGCGCGGCTGAGCGACCTCGCCGTCGTGACATCCGACAACCCCCGCACCGAAGACCCGGTCGCCATTTTGAATCAGATCGTTCCGGGGATCCGGGCGCAGGGCGTTCCGGAGGCCGACGCCCGTATGATCGATACGCTGGCCGGCGGCAAAGGCTTCGTGATCGAACCGGACCGGCGCAGGGCCATCGCCCTGGGCATCGGCGCCGCGCGGCCGGGGGATACCGTACTGATCGCGGGCAAGGGTCACGAACCGTATCAGATCATCGGCCATCAGGCCGTCCACTTCGATGACCGCGAAGTGGCGGCCGCAGCGTTGGAGCGATTGGAAGCAGAGGGCACCAGACATGACGCATCGGGCGGATAAAAAGGCCGTTGACCGAAGAAGCGGGTTAGGGCACCGGCCCAACGCTCGACGCGCCTGGCTCGTTGCGGTTCGCCATCCCTTATCATCATCGCTGGGCGGTTACGGGTCATGACCTGGACGGTAAAAGACATACTCGACGCCACCCACGGAGAATTCGTGACGGGCGTTTACGATCACCGCTTCGATTCCATTGGCATCGATTCCCGCACCATCACGCCCCGTGATGCGTTTGTGGCCATTCACGGAGATGTGCACGATGGTCACCGGTTCATCGGGGATGTGCTGAACCAGGGCATCCGCGGAATCGTCCTTTGCCGCGATCGGGTCGGTGATGTCCGGACGCAGGTGCAGATGCACGCTGACGCTGTCTGCGTAGCGGTTGAAGACACCACCCACGCGCTCGGCGAACTGGGCGGATTCCATCGCCGGCGGTCGCCGGCCGCGGTGGTCGCGATTACCGGGTCCAACGGAAAAACCAGCACGCGCCGAATGGCTGTCGAGGTCCTGTCGCAGCGCTTCACGGTCCTGGAGCCGGCCAAAAACCTGAACAACCAGATCGGAGTCCCGCTGACGCTGCTGCGGCTGGAGCCGCGACACCAATGGGCGGTCCTGGAGCTGGGAACCAACCGGCCCGGCGAAATCGCCCGGCTGAGCGCAATCTGCACCCCGGACATCGGGGTCATCACCAACATCGGGCCGGCCCACTTGGAAGGGCTCGGTTCCCTGGAGGGGGTTCTGAAGGAAAAAAGCGCCCTGCTGGCCGGGCTGGCACCCGGCGGCCGGGCCGTGCTGAACGCAGATGACCCGCACCTGCAGCCGCTGGCCAAGATAGCTGGCGCCGGATCGCTGTTGTTCGGCCTGTCGGCGGATGCCGCGGTGCGTGCGGACCATATCCGCGAAACCGATCGGGGAGTTCTTTTTGAACTGGCCCTTCCGGAGCGGCGCACGGCGGTTCAACTGCAGGCCTTCGGCCGTTTCATGGTGCATAATGCCCTCGCCGCAGCGGCCGTCGGCTATGCGCTGGGGCTCGATATCGCGGACATTCGTCAGGGGCTGGAAGCCTTTACCCCGGTAGCGGGCCGCATGAGCATGATCGCGCTGGCCGAGGGGGTCCACCTGATTGATGATACGTATAACGCCAACCCGGCGTCCGTGGAAGTCGCCATCGCCGCGTTGGATCGTTTGCGCAGCGGCAGCCGCAGCCTGTTGGTGCTCGGCGACATGCGCGAGCTGGGTCGCGATGCGGGTGAGTTGCATCGGCAGGTCGGCCGAGCCGCTGCTCGCAGCGGTGCGGCCAAGCTGTTGGCCTGTGGGGATTTTGCCGCCGATGTCGCTGCCGGCGCCCGCCAGGGCGGGATGGCGACCGCCGACATTACCACGGGCTCACGATCCGACGTACTGGCCGCCTTGCTCCTGGCGTTGAGGGCCGGCGACTGGGTGCTCGTCAAAGGTTCCCGCGCGATGGGAATGGAAGCCATTGTCCGGGCCGTGCAGGACTGGTCCGCGCAACGCAATTAGGACATTTCAATGCTGTACCACTTGCTCTACCCGTTGCACACGCTGTTTTCGGTTCTGAACGTCTTCCGGTACATCACGTTCCGGACGATCTACGCCAGTCTGACCGCATTCTTTATCTGCTTTTTCCTCGGTCCCTGGGTGATCGAACGGCTGACGCGCATGCAGGTCGGGCAATATATCCGCGACGACGGTCCGAAAAGCCACCTGGGCAAGGCCGGCACCCCGACCATGGGCGGGGTCTTGATTGTCGCCGCAATCACCCTGTCCACTTTACTGTGGGGCGATTTGACCGACCCGTTCATCTGGATCGCCCTGCTGGTGCTGCTGGGCTTCGGGGCCGTGGGGTTCGCAGACGATTACCTCATGCAGATCAAAAAGCAGAGCAAGGGACTCAGTGTGCGCGGCAAACTGTTGCTGCAGGCGGGTGTAGCCCTGGCAGCCGGTGTTTGGGTTTATCTCACGCCGAATTTTTCGACCGAAGTAACGGTACCTTTTTTCAAGACGGTGACGCCGGATTTGGGCTGGGGCTATGTCATCTTTGCCATGCTGGTCATCGTCGGGGCTTCCAACGCCGTCAACCTGACGGACGGCCTCGATGGGCTCGCCATCGGCCCGGTGATCATTGCCGCCACCACCTACATGGTCTTCGCCTATATCGCCGGCCACGTCAAAATCGCCAATTACCTGCAGATCACCTACGTGCCCGGCTGCGGGGAGCTCACCGTTCTCTGCGGAGCCATGGCCGGCGCCGGTTTGGGGTTCCTGTGGTTCAACGCTTATCCAGCCCAGGTCTTCATGGGCGATACGGGGTCCCTGTCGTTAGGGGCGACGCTGGGGGTGATTGCCGTCATCACCAAGCAAGAGATCCTGCTGGTACTGGTCGGGGGGCTGTTCGTCATCGAAGCCTTGTCGGTTATTTTTCAGGTGGGCTTTTTCAAGATGACCAGCGGCCGCCGGATCTTTCGGATGGCGCCTCTGCACCACCATTTTGAATTGAAAGGCTGGCCGGAACCCAAAGTCATCGTACGCTTTTGGATCATTGCGATCGCGTTGGCCCTGCTGGCGATGAGCACCTTGAAACTGAGGTAACGATGGGTGCAATCCGTCCGCGCTGGCCCGGTCTCCGACGACCGCCCTCCTCCGAGACCGGACGGAGCGGACGCGACCGCATCATCCCCATTGGGATATGGGCATGAACCTGCGCCGCAAACGCATTCTCGTGGTCGGACTGGCTCGCACCGGGATCGCGACGGCCCGGTGGCTGCAGCGCCGGGGGGCGATCGTCCGGGCGACCGATCAGGCTCACGAAAGCCGCCTGGGGCCCGCAGTTGCTGAGTTGCGGAACATGGGAATCACGTTGGAGACCGGTGGCCATAGCGACCAGAGCTTCACGGCCGCCGAGATGATCGTCCTGAGCCCTGGCGTGCCGCACATGCTGCCGGCGCTGCAAGCCGCTCGCGCCCGCGGCATTCCGGTGATCGGAGAGATCGAACTGGCCGCCCGCTTGATCCGTCAGCCCATTGTGGCGGTGACCGGCACCAACGGTAAAACCACGACCACCGAACTGGTGGGCGCCATGCTCGCTGCGTCGGGCCAACGGGTGTTCGTCGGCGGCAACATCGGCCGCCCGCTCATCGATTATGTGGATAGCGGAATGGACGCCGAGACGGTCATTGCGGAAGTCAGCAGTTTCCAACTGGACACGATTGAAACCTTTCGGCCGGACATCGGTGTTCTGCTCAACATCACCGCGGATCATCTGGACCGGTATCCGGACTTCGCAGCCTACGCAGCAGCGAAGCTGCGCCTCTTCGAAAACCAGACAACCCGGGATATCGCGATCTTGAACGGCGGCGACCCGGTCATCGGAACGCATGCCGGGACCCTCCGCAGCCGAAAGTTGTTATTCAACACGACGGATCCGGACGGCGCCGCCCGGCTGAGCAACCGCAGGCTGATCCTACGGCTGCCCGGCCATGAACCGGTCGACCTGGACCTGGCAGGGTTCCGGCTGCGCGGAGCGCACAACGCGGAAAACGCGGCGGCCGCGGCCCTGGCCGCTCTATCCGCCGGGGCCAGCCCGACGGGCATTCAAGCAGCGCTCAACGCGTTTAGACCCGCCGCCCACCGCCTGGAGACCATCGCGGTGATCCGGGACGTCGAGTACGTGAACGACTCCAAGGCGACCAACGTGGATGCCGTTCTCCGCGCCCTGGAGTGTTTCGCTTCCCCGGTGGTCCTGATCATGGGGGGGATAGACAAGGGCGGGGACTTCGGCCTGCTCAGGCAGGCCGTCCAGCAGCGGTGCCGCGCGCTGATCCTGCTGGGAGGCAGCCGGGACACTCTGCGTGCGGCGCTCGGCGGGTTGCGGCCGACCCGGGAAGTCGCCACCATGCGGGATGCCGTTCACGCCGCGCAGGCGTTGGCCGACGCCGGCGATACGGTACTGCTCGCACCAGGCTGCGCCAGTTTTGACTTATATGCGAATTACCAGGAGCGCGGTGAAGACTTTCGCCGGACGGTATTGGAGCTGGAAGCCGGGAGGCCGGATGCCTCCTGAAGCACGCGTTGGGTCGACGGGCGGGAGCCGCTAAGCCATGAGACACGCCGCCGTAGCCATACCGAGCGCCAGCCGCACCCGATCGGCGAGCACGGTCTATGACGTGCAGATGCTGTTTCCGGTGCTGTTTCTGGTCGGCATCGGCATCGTGATGGTCTACAGCGCCAGTTCGGCTCTGGCCATGAAAAAATTCGGTTCGGATTTTTACTTTTTGAAAAAGCAGGCCATTTTCGCGCTGATCGGCATCTGCGCACTCGTGATCGGCCGGCATGTGCCCTACCGGCTTTACCGGTCGCTGGCCTACCCGCTGCTGGCGATGGCCCTGATGCTGCTGGTGGCGGTTCTGGTGTCTCCGCTCGGTGTGACCGCTGGCGGATCGAGCCGATGGCTCGGCCTGGGGCCATTGCGGTTCCAGCCGTCGGAATTCGCCCGTTTCGCGTTGATTGTCTACCTGGCTTATTCCCTGGAGAAGAAAGCCGATCGGGTCAAGGATTTTTCCATCGGGTTCGTGCCCCATGTGGTCGTCCTCGGAGCCGTGGCGGTCCTGATCCTGAAGCAGCCCGACTTCGGATCGGTGGCCATCCTCGCCGTTCTGACCTGGCTGATGATGTTCGTTGGCGGCGTCCGCATGCTTTATTTGGGCAGTTCCTGCCTGCTGCTGGGGTTGGCCGGAGGGTATTTCATCACCCTGGCCGGCTACCGGATGCGCCGGCTGCTGAGCTTCCTGGATCCCTGGCAGTACAGCGCCGATGCGGGCTATCAGATCGTTCACTCCCTCATGGCGTTCGGCTCCGGCGGCTGGTGGGGGGCCGGTATCGGCAAGGGCTACCAGAAGCTGTTTTATCTGCCCGAACCCCATACCGACTTCATTTTTTCGGTCATCGGCGAAGAACTGGGGCTGATCGGGGTGCTGGTGATTATCCTGCTCTATTTGATGATCATCTGGAAAGGCATCCGCATCGCACGCCAGGCGCGAGATCTGTTCGGCGGCTATTTGGCCATCGGCCTCACGGCGGCGCTGGGGCTTCAGATTTGCATCAACATGGGCGTCACTCTCGGACTGCTGCCGACGAAAGGGCTGACCCTTCCGTTTTTGAGCTACGGCGGGACGTCGCTGGTATTGAACATGGCCACCATCGGAATTTTAATGAATATCGCCGCTGCCGGTTCAGCCGGGCGAGGTGCGGAATGACGACGCACGGATGCGGCCAGCTGCGAATCGCCATCGCCGGCGGCGGCACGGGCGGCCATCTGTTCCCCGGCATTGCGATCGCGGAAGAAATCCGCCGGCGCAATGACGCGCACCAGGTCCTGTTCATCAGCCGCGGCAACGAGTTTGAACGCGCGGCGCTGGCACACGCCGGCTTCCCGCTGGCGACCATCTCGGTCGAGGGGCTGAAGGGCCGCGGCGGGTGGAACCAGTTGCGCGCACTCGGCCGCCTGCCGGTGGGCATCGTCCAGTCGATTCTGCGGCTGCGGGCCTTCCGCCCGCGGCTCGTCATCGGCCTGGGTAGCTACTCGGCCGGGCCGGTGGTGATGGCCGCCTGGCTGCTGAGGATCCCGGTGGCCTTGTGTGAGCAGAATGTCCTGCCGGGGGTCACCAACCGGGTCTTGGCGCGCCTGGCCGACCGCATCTTTACCTCTTTTGACCGGACCGAAGGCGGTTTTGACCCCGCCAAGATCTGGTGGACCGGCAACCCGCTGCGCCAGCAGATGGTTCAGTCCGCCGCGGCCGAATCACCGGCCGCCGGCGCACCGCCAAAGCCGTTCACGGTGCTGGTCATCGGCGGCAGCCAGGGGGCACACCGCGTCAACACCGCTGTGGTCGAAGCGCTGCGCCTCCTCGGGGATGCGGCCGACTTTTTCTTCATCCATCAGACCGGCAGCGCGGATGAAGCGATGGTGGCGGCAGCCTATCGGCAGTCGGGGTTGGCGGCCCGCGTTCAACCATTTTTTAACGACATGGCGGCCCAATACGCGCAGGCGGACCTGGTCATCTGCCGGGCCGGTGCAACCACGATGGCCGAAATTACCGCGCTGGGCAAAACGGCCGTTTTGATCCCTTACCCGCACGCAGCCGACGATCACCAGCAGCGCAATGCCCGCCGCCTGGTGGACGCCGGTGCCGCGGAAATGATCGATGAGCAGACACTGGATGGAGAGCGGCTCGCCGCGCGGATCGGATTCTATGCGTCTCACCCCGAGATATCGGCGGAGGTGGCCCAGCGGGCGGCGCGCCTCGGCAAACCGGACGCCGCTCGGCGAATCGTCGACGAGTGCTATCGCCTGGTGGCCGCACGCACCCCGGGCCGACGGACCAACGGGCAAACGGGCTAACGGATACCATGTATCATAAAAAATACCATATCCACTTCGTGGGCATCGGCGGCATCGGAATGAGCGGCATTGCAGAGCTGCTGCTGAACCTCGGGTACACCGTTTCCGGCTCGGACCTCAAGTCCTCCGATATCACCGAACGACTGCGCTCCCTGGGTGGCGTCGTTTACGAGGGGCATGCGGCCGAGCAGATCGCGGGCGCGGACGTGGTGGTCGTCTCCTCGGCCGTGCGACCCGAAAATCCCGAAGTTCAAACCGCCCAACGCGCATCGATCCCGGTGATTCCGCGGGCCGAAATGCTGGCCGAACTGATGCGGCTGAAGTACAGCGTCGCGGTGGCCGGTGCTCACGGCAAGACCACCACCACCTCCATGGTGGCGGCGGTGCTGGCCAGCGGCGGACTGGATCCCACCGTGGTGGTCGGCGGCAAGCTGATCGGCGTCGGCACCAACGCCGTGCTCGGCCGCGGGGATTTTATCGTGGCGGAGGCGGATGAGAGCGACGGTTCGTTTTTACGTTACTCCCCGGCCATCGCCGTGGTCACGAACATCGATCGAGAACACCTCGATTTCTATCCGGATCTGGCCGCTATCCAACGAGTCTTTTTGGAGTTCATCGACCGCATTCCATTCTACGGTCTGGCGATCCTCTGCCTGGACAACGAACCCATCCAGGATCTGATTCCTCAAATCAAAAAGCGTTACACCACCTATGGGATGAGTCCCCAGGCGGATTTCCAGATCCGCAACGTCGTGGTCGAAGGCCGGCGCACCCGCTTCAGCGTCTTTCGCCGTCGCCGGAAGCTGGGTCGTTTCAAGCTGAACCTGCCCGGGATCCATAACGTTTACAACGCCACCGCCAGCATCGTGGTGGCGACCGAGCTCGACATTCCCATCGCTCGCACCCAGGCCGCTCTGCAGCGCCTGCCCGGCGTGCAACGGCGTTTGGAGGTCAAGGGCGAGGCAAACGGGATCACCGTCGTGGACGATTACGGTCACCATCCCACGGAAATCAAAATGACGCTGCAGGCCGTGCGCGAAGGCTGGCCCGAGCGCCGCATCGTGGTGGTGTTCCAGCCCCACCGCTACACCCGCACCCGGGCCCTGCTGGATGACTTTTCGCGCGCCTTTTATCAGTCGGACATCCTGGTGGTCCTACCGATCTATGCTGCCAGCGAAGACCCCATCCCGGGCATCACGGGCCGGGCGTTGGGCGAGCGGATCATCGCCCACGGACACAAGCAGGTGGTCTTCAGTGAGGGAATTTCAACGACCGGGGCCCTGCTTAAAACCCTGCTGGCCCCCGGGGACCTGCTGTTGACGCTGGGAGCCGGTGACGTTTGGAAGGTCGGCGCCGAACTGTTGAGGGAGGTTTAGATGACATCCCCCCGAGAGCATGATCCGGCGCAAGCCGGCGTAACGCAAACGCCGCATCATCGGAACGTTCAGGAGCTCGGATGAGACTCGGCACGCATAGCACTCGCCGGCCGCCACGGCCCGCCCAGCGCCGCCCGCCGCGCCAAAACATCAGCCGTCGGACCGTGGCGAATCGTCGCCGCGCATGGTTGCAGCGGTTGGTTGCGGTGATCTGGACCGGGGTGGGTGCGGCCGGGGTTATTTTCCTCAGTGTGTTCTTTGTCTTTGTTCACGATGTCTTCACGCAAAGCGAACATTTTCAGGCCCGCCAGATCCACATTGAGGGCGGCCAGCGTCTGTCGCCGAAGGTCATCAGCGCCCAGGCCGGTATCCGGCCGGGCATCAATGTACTCAGCGTCAATCTGGCGGCAGCACGCAAGCGCCTGCTGGCGCACCCCTGGATTGCCGAGGCGGAGATCCAGCGGGAAATACCGTCGACGTTGCGCATCCGCATTCGCGAACAGGTGGCGGTTGCCGTGGTTGACGCAGGGCAACGGTTTTTGCTCAACCCCCAGGGGGAGCTCTTCAAGGAATGGGAATCGTCGGACCCGACCGACCTGCCGGTCGTCTCCGGGCTGGCCCTCGCCGACCTGCGCGGAGTGGACCGCTCGGCAACTAACGACGGCTGGACCCTGCTGGATTCCGACACGGCGGCTTCGAAGGCGCCCGCCCCCAGCCGGCCGATGGATGCGGTGCTGCAAGTGCTCACTCTGGGCCGCGACCCCGCCAGTCATCTTCCCGCCCGTGAGTTACGCGCGATTCGAGTGGACCGTGAACTGGGTCTGACCGTAGTGGCGTATGCGGAGAACCGCGCCATCCGGCTGGGATACAACGACTATCCCGCCAAATACCGCCTGCTGGGTGAATTGCTGGCCTTTTTTCGAAACCAGTCGAACATCGCCGACGTCGAGCGCGTCGACCTGACCGATATGAACCGGATCATCGTCAATCCCATCCGGGCGGAGCTCCCGAAAAAAACAGGACCTCAAGGAGGTTAACGGCATGCAGCGTAAGGAAGATATCGTCGTCGGGCTCGACATCGGCACGACCAAAATCTGTGCGGTGGTGGGCGAAGTTTCCGCTGGCGGCGTCAACATCATCGGAATCGGCACCCACCCGTCGGTCGGCTTGCGCAAAGGCATGGTCGTCAATATCGAAGCCACGGTGGAGTCCATCAAAAAGGCCGTTGAGGAAGCCGAAATGATGGCCGGCTGTGAAATCTCCTCCGTCTATACCGGCATCGCCGGCGGTCATATTACGGGTTTCAACAGCCGTGGCATCGTGGCCATCAAAGGCCCCGAAATCACCGCCCAAGACGTGGAGCGGGTCATCGACGCAGCCCGTGCGGTGGCCATCCCCATGGACCGTGAGGTGATCCATGTACTGCCGCAGGAATACATGGTCGACGGCCAGCCCGGTATCCAGAACCCGATCGGCATGTCCGGGGTGCGCCTGGAGGCCAAGATCCATATTGTGACCGGTGCGGTGGCCTCCGCCCACAACATCGTGAAGTGCGCCAACCGGTCGGGGCTGGATGTGTGTGATATCGTGCTCGAATGCCTGGCCTCCGGCGAGGCCGTACTGACCGAGGAGGAGAAGCAGCTTGGCACAGCCCTGCTCGACCTAGGCGGCGGCACCACCGATCTCGCTGTGTTCGCGGGAAAGAACATCAAACATACGTTCGTGCTCGCCCTCGGGGGAGACAACCTCACCAACGACATCGCGATCGGCCTGCGCTGCCCGCACCCCGAAGCCGAGAAGATCAAGAAAAAATTCGGACACGCCGTCGCACGCAACATCCAGGCCGATGAAATGATCGAGGTGCCGGGAGTCACCGGCCGGGAGCCGCGCAAGCTCCCGCGCCAGATCCTGGGGGAGATCCTGGAACCGCGGATGGAGGAAATCTTCGCGTTGGTCAACCGCGAAATTTACCGGGCGGCCATGGAAAATCATATCCCCTCGGGGGTCGTCCTGACCGGCGGAACCTCATTGCTTGAGGGGGCCACCGAAATCGCCGAGTCGGTCTTCAGCCTGCCCGCTCGAATCGGCACCCCGCAAGGTATCAAGGGGCTCGTGGATGTGGTCAACAACCCCATGTACGCCACCGGCGTCGGTCTGGTCCTGTACGGTGCGCGCAACCAGCAAAAAGAAAAAAAGAAATTCCGAATCCGCGACCGCAATATTTTCAATCGTCTCATGACCCGCATGCGGCGCTGGTTCAAAGACGTCGTCTGACGACGCCGTCGGTTTCAAGTTTTACGTTTTAAGTTTTAAGCAAAAAACAAGAACAAAAAGCAAAGCTCAACGGATTTCAGTGTCGGGACCCAAGGCGACCTCTTAACACTTAAAACTTAACACTAATTTTTAATCCGTCAGGAGGGCACGTAATGTTCACGTATGTAGACAACGAAAAATCGGCAAGAATCAAAGTGATCGGGGTCGGCGGCGCCGGCGGCAACGCCATCAACAACATGATCCGCTCCGGCCTGCAGGGCGTCAAGTTCATCGCCGCCAACACCGACGCCCAGGCCTTGGAAATCTCCCGGGCGGATGTCCGCATCCAGTTGGGCAGCAGCATCACCGAGGGGCTGGGCGCCGGCGCCAACCCTCAGATCGGCCGGGATGCGGCGCTGGAAACCGTCGAAGAAATTCGTAATGCCTTGAAGGACAGCCATATGGTGTTCATCACCGGCGGGCTGGGCGGCGGAACCGGAACCGGAGCCACTCCGGTCATCGCCGAGATTTGCCGCGAGATGGGAGCGCTGACCGTGGCGGTGGTGAGCAAGCCGTTTTCGTTCGAGGGCAAGAAGCGTGCACTGATCGCGGAGCAAGGCCTTGACGAACTCAAGAAGGTGGTTGACACCGCGATCACCATCCCCAACGACCGCCTGCGGGCCCTGGCCTCCAAGAAGGCAACCCTCATGGAGATGTTCCTGAAGGCGGATGAGATCCTGTTGCATGCCGTCAAGGGTATCACGGATCTGATCGTGATGCCGGGATTGGTGAATCTCGATTTCGCCGACGTGCGCACCACCATGTCCAAGGCCGGTATGGCCTTGATGGGAATCGGCATCTCCGCCGGCGAAAACCGGGCGATCGAGGCGGCCGAGCGCGCGATCTCCCACCCGCTGCTGGAGGACCTCTCCATCGCCGGCGCCAAGGGGGTGCTCATGAACATCACGGCGTCGAGCAGCATGGAATTCGAAGAGGTGGCCGAAGCCTCCGAGCGCATTCACAAGGAAGTCGGCGATGAGGCCGAAATATTTTGGGGAACGTCGGTGGATGAGGGCTTGGGCGACGAAATGCGGGTGACGGTCATCGCCACCGGCATCGGTGTCGATGCCGAGGCCATGCGCCCCCGCGAAAAGGACCTTGAAAAAGAGAAGAAGGTCATCCAGCCGCTGCGAGGCAAAGTCCGCGATGTCACCCCGGCCGACGCAGAGCGTCCGGACATCGTCGATCTGGATGAGCCGACCTTCATCCGGCACCGACGGGCCGTCGGCGAGTCCTCCGGAGCGCTTTACCGCGGGGTGGGGCGATTGGCGCTGGACGACACGGATCTCGACGTTCCGACCTTTCTGCGGCGCAAGGCCGACTGACGCCTTGCCGGACGAGCGCCCGGCCCGGTTGCCAAGGGGCTTCGACGGTTCTATGTTTGAACCTACCGGCCCCTCGCCGGCTCTGACAACGGCACCGGACGGGAACCCATGAAACACGGCGACACCTGGAAACGGTTTACGGCGGTCGAAACCGGCGCCGTCCGCAAGCATGGCCGCGGAAAGATCCGCGTCGCATTAGCCTATCCCAACCGCTATGCCGTGGGGATGTCGAACCTCGGTCTGCATGCGGTCTATGGGCTTTTAAACCGTTATGACGACGTTGTCTGCGAACGGGTTTTCCTGCCCGAAGACGATGGCCTCGCGGCCGGCCGCCTGACCACGTTGGAGTCCGGCCTGCCGGTGGCTGGGGTCGACCTGCTCGCCTGCTCCATTTCCTTTGAAAGCGACTATCCCCATCTGCTGACCCTCCTGAAGCTGGCCGGGGTCCCCCTCCGTGCGGCGGACAGAGATGCGCATCATCCCCTGGTGATTGCCGGCGGGGTCGCCTGTTTTCTGAACCCTGAGCCGATCGCGGCATTCGTCGACTGCGTGCTCATCGGAGAAGCGGAGGCCATTCTGCCCGATTTCGTTCGGGTGTTTACGCCGGGTGGGGAGCGCCGGGCGCTGTTAAAATCCATCGCCCGATCCGTTCCCGGCGCCTATGTCCCGTGTTTCTACACCGCCCGCTACGGCACCGACGGAACCCTGAGCGCCTTCGCCCCGACCGAGGACGTGCCGAGCAAGATCGTATGCCCCCATATCGAAGACCTCTCGACGACAACCACCTGCAGCACGGTGCTCACACCCCACACCGCTTTTGGCGATGCCTTTCTCGTCGAAGTGGGTCGCGGTTGCCCGCACGGGTGCCGCTTCTGCAGCGCGGGTTTTGTCTACAGGCCGCCGCGCTTCCGCACGGAGGCATCGCTGGCGCAAACCATCGAACAGGGCCTCGCCCGCACGCATCACATTGGCCTCGTGGGGGCGGCCGTGTCCGACTTGCCCCAAATCGCTTCGCTTTGTCGTCGATTTACAGGCCCCGACATCACCTTGTCTTTCAGCTCGCTGCGGGCGGACGCGCTCCGCCCGGAGCTTCTGGACGCCCTGCGCCACAGCCGGGTCAAAACCGCCACGATCGCTCCGGAAGCGGGTTCGGAACGTTTGCGGCGCGTCATCAACAAAGGACTTAGCGAGGACGACGTGCTGAACGCCGCTACGGCCCTCGTCGCTCATGGCATCCCGAACCTGAAGCTTTACTTTATGGTAGGCCTTCCGACCGAAACGAACGAAGATGCAGAGGCGATCGTTGGTCTCGTCAAGCGCATCAAGCACGCCTTTCTGAAATCCAGCCGTACCCGCCGCGCCATCGGCACCTTGACGGTGAGCCTCAGCTCCTTCGTCCCCAAGCCGTTCACCCCATTCCAATGGGCGGCCATGGCGCCCGTCGGCGAGCTCAAGGCCCGCATCAGACGCATTCAAGTCGGTCTCAAGCGCGTGCCCAACGTCCGCGTTCATTCCGATCTGCCCCGCTGGGCATCGATCCAGGCGCTGTTGGCGCGTGGGGACCGGCACGTGGCCGAGCTCCTGGCGCGGGTGGACGCAGCGAACGGCAACTGGGCCCATGCATTAAAAACCGGGCCGATCAACCCGGATTTCTACGTACTGCGGGAACGGGACCCACACGAACTCCTGCCCTGGGACTTCATCGACCATCGCATTTCCAAAACCTACCTCTTAAGGGATTACCGCCGGGCGCTGGAGGGCCGTGCGGGACTCGTCTGCCGCGTGGAATCCTGCCGTTTATGCGGTGCCTGCGGAGAATCCGCCCCCGGCACAAATACCTTGCAATCCGCATAGCGACCTGCTATGGAAAATTTCCGTCGTGCA
>JALOPB010000197.1 GCA_025454115.1 Desulfobacterales bacterium
TCGGCCAGGAGGCGACCCCGGTAGCGGTCTGCAGTCACTTAACCGAATCGGATTATATGGCGACGACCCACCGCGGGCACGGTCATGCCCTGGCAAAAGGCATCGACTTAAAGCGGTTCATGGCCGAGCTCTTTGGTCGTCGCAACGGTCCTTGCCGTGGCCGCTCCGGATCCATGCATTTAGCCGATGCCAGCCATGGGATAATAGGGGCCAACGGAATCGTGGGTGGAGGTATACCCATCGCTGTGGGTGCGGCACTCGCCGCAAAGTTTAAAAAGAGCAGACAAGTAACCGTCTGTTTTTTCGGGGAAGGAGCTACAAGCGAGGGAACTTTTCATGAATCGCTCAACCTGGCCGCCCTCATGGTCCTGCCCATCGTGTTTGTGTGCGAGAACAATCGCTGGGCCGAATTTACGCCACAAACGACACATATGCCCATTCGTAATGTGGCAAATCGAGCCGTGGCCTATGACATCCCCGGCAAGACTCTGGCAAATGATTTCTTCTCCATTCATGAGACTGCGGGGGAAATGGTGACCCGGGCTAGAAAGGGATTGGGCCCTTCCTTGATAGAGGTTCAAAACTCACGGTGGCATGGCCATTATGTTGGTGATGCTCAGAAGTACCGTTCGCCTGATGATATAGAAGCCGCCAAGGCCTCAGATTGTATAGCAGATTTTGAAAATAAACTTCTCTCGGAAAAAATTTTGGGGCCAAAAGCTATCCAGCGGATTCACAAGGAGATCCTGGCGGAGATCGGCGCAGCAATCAATTTCGCTCGTCAAAGCCCCTTGCCTGAGCCCTCCGAACTGATGGATGATCTGTGGGCCTGATTTTTTTCCAAAAAAAATGAGTGAGCGCTTACCCAATAACGAGTGATGGGAGCATGCAATGAAGGAAATCCGATATATTGGGGGCATTAACGAAGCGATCCGTGAAGAGATGCGGAGAAATGAACGCGTTATATTGATTGGAGAGGATGTCGGTAGCCCCGGCGGGTCCTTCGGAGCCAGCCGGCGCCTTCTTGAAGAATTCGGCCCTGAACGGGTTGTCGATACCCCCATCAGCGAAGCCGGGATCGTCGGAATGGCGGCCGGGGCAGCCGCCTGCGGCCTTAGGCCGATCGTGGAAATCATGTTTATGGACTTCACGACGGTATGCATGGACGGTATCGTCAACCAGATTGCAAAAATGCGGTATATGTTCGGCAGTCAGTATTCGATGCCGATTGTTATTCGGACGCCCGCTGGAGGTGGACTGAATGCCGGCCCCCAACACTCCCAGTGCCTCGAAGCATGGTTCGCGCATGTCCCTGGCCTCAAGGTGGTCATGCCGGCAACTCCTTACGACATAAAAGGAATTCTCAAATCAGCCATTCGCGATGACAACCCTGTAATCGTGGTTGAGAACAAGGCGCTGCATGCTCTCAAGGGAGAAATTCCGGAGGAAGAATACCTCGTCCCCATCGGAAAGGCGGACATCAAGAAACCCGGCCGAGACGTGACGGTTGTGGCCACCTCTCGCATGGTGCACGAGGCGCTGAAGGCGGCGGCGGTTCTATCCGAAGAAAAAATAGACATTGAAGTGCTGGATTTGATCTCTATCAGCCCCTGGGACATGGAAACGGTCTTTAGTTCTGTCTCCAAAACCCACCGACTGGTGGTGGCCCACGAGGCCGTGAAACAATGCGGCATTGGCGCCGAAATTGTCGCCTGTGTTTGTGAGGGGATCATGGACGAGCTTGACGGCCCGGTGCAACGAGTCGGAGCGCCTTTTGTTCCAGTTCCTTTCAGTATGGAACATAGCTATTTGCCGAACGCGAATGATGTTGTTGGCGCCGTCAAGAGAGCACTGGATCGGTTTTTCTAAAAAGGAGGACGCTATTCGATGAAAGCCGCGGTTTGGTATGGCAAAGGCGACCTGAGAATTGAAAATGCTCCTGATCCTACTCCCGGGGTTGGACAGGTGAAGGTTCGGATCAAGGTTTGCGGTATTTGTGGATCCGATCTGCATGAATTCCGCGAAGGCCCCTTCATCATACCATCGCGGCCGCACCCGTTGACAAATCGCCAGGGTGGGCCGGTGATTCTCGGGCATGAGTTTTCAGCCGAAGTGGTGGAACCAGGGTCAGGTGTTACCCGTTTCAAGGCTGGTGACCGGGTGACCATGAACGCGTTGATCCTTTGCGGTGAATGCACCTACTGCCGACGCGGCGCATACAACATGTGTCTGAAGCTGGGCAGTACGGGTTTCGCCGCAGACGGTGGGTTTGCGGAATTTGCAGTGCTGCCGAATTATTCTTTGCACCGCCTTCCGTTATCCGTTTCCGATGACAAGGGTTCCTTTACCGAACCCGTGGCTGTGGCTATCCGAGCTGTAAAAAGAAGCCGGTTGCAGATCGGCGATACGGCCGTGGTCGTCGGTGCCGGCCCCATCGGCCTATTGGTTCTGCAAGTCTGTCTCGCTGCCGGTGCGAGCCGAGTGTTTGTCGTTGAACCTATGAAGGCACGCCGTGAGCTGGCAACAAAACTTGGTGCCGTTGCCGTGTTCGACCCTGGAGAGGTCGATCCCGGCAAGGCCATTTCCGACCTCACCGAAGGATTGAGGGCCGAAGTCGCTTTCGACTGCGTCGGAAACCAACCCGCATTTGACACCGCCATCAAGGTGACCGGCCGAAGGGGCATCATTTGTGTCGCCGGACTTTCGCTGAAGCCGATACAGGTTCCGTTTATGCGACTTTGGGGCCACGAAAAAGAAATCATTTTCAGCAGTGGCTATGAGACGGAGTTTTCTGCTGCTATCAGCTTGCTGGCAGATGGGAGGATCGAGGTGGAAAGCTTGATTTCAGCTCGGATTCAGCTCGTGGACCTGGTCGAAAAGGGTTTCATGCCGCTAATCCAGGAAGCAAACCGATATGTCAAAATCCTCGTTTATCCTTAGAACTGGTTTCAAAACCTCGGATGACGGTTGCGGGCAAGGCGCAGGCCGATTCGAAAGCGCCGCAATCTCAATAGGTTGTGAGCACGTTCGAGAGGCCTGCAACGCAGCCCCCAGCCGTCAGACGGGGTTATGAAACCAGTTATAGAAGAAAGGATTAGATCATGAATCTGCCCTATTTTGACCTCACGGGAAAGGTCGCTCTCATTTCCGGAGGGGCTACAGGAATAGGCCGGGGAATTGCTGAGGGCCTTGCCGAGGCAGGTGCGTCCGTTGCGATTGCCGCCCGACGGCTAGAGTTATGTGAGATCACCTGCCGGGAAATCAAGGAGAAATTTGGAGTTGAGACTCTCGCGACGCGCTGTGACATTACCCAAGACGGTGACATCGCCGCCATGGTCGGCGACGTTACCCAACGTTTTGGCCATATCGATATCCTCGTAAACAATGCTGGGATTGGCGGCAGTGAAAAGCCGATTCTAAAAATGACCGAAGCAGAGTGGGACAGGGTTCTGGGCACGAACTTAAAGGCGGTTTTTATGCTGACCAAAGCCGTCGTTGAAAAGATGGTGGAACGCGGAAACGGCGGCAAAGTCATTAATGTGGCCTCAATCGGAGCCCTTATCGGCTGGCCGAACATGTCCGCCTACTGCGCCAGCAAAGGTGGATGCCTCCAGTTGACGAAGGTGATGGCTTTAGAATGGATCCGCCACAACATCCAGGTGAATACAATATTGCCCGGGTATGTTGAAACGCCCATGAACACGGAATTCTTTTCGAGCGAGGCGGGACAAAAAGTCATCAAAACATGCATTCCCATGCGGCGTCTGGCCCGGATCGAAGAAATGAAAGGTGCGGCTATCCTCCTGGCGTCGAAGGCTTCCAGTTTTATGACAGGTTCAGCCGTAGTAATCGATGGTGGGCAGACCTGTACCTGATTTGAAATACGGACGGCTTAAAAAAGGAGCGAAGATGGGTGCTTATAAAACGATAACACACGAAAAAAAAGGCGGGATCGGGTATCTGACCTTGAACCGACCGGAGGTGCGGAATGCCATCAACCAGGAAATGATCGACGAAATGCTGGACGCCCTTTCCCAAATTGAAAAAGATTTCGAAATCCGTGTGCTCATAGTTACCGGTGCTGGCAAGGCCTTCCAAGCCGGCGCCGATATCGCCGAATTGAAGCAAATGAAACCACTAGACCTCCTGCGGTGGAACGAGGGAATTGTGAGGATCAACGCTCGGCTGGAGAAACTGCCTCAGCCGGTGATCGCTGCCGTCAATGGGGCTGCCATGGGAGGCGGACTGGAACTGGCCCTTGCATGCACTTTTCGGATAGTTGCCGAATCCGCTAAAATGGGGCTGCCCGAAGTCAAACTGGGGATCATTCCAGGAACTGGAGGAACCCAGCGACTGCCCCGGTTAATAGGTAAAGGCAAGGCGGCTGAAATTATCCTGACCGGCGATGCGATCGATGCGGCGGAGGCCTACAGAATCGGTCTTGCCAATCGGATTGCTCCGGACGGCGAGACACTTCAAATTGCCGAGGAACTGGCCGCCAGGATCTTGCCAAACGCACCGGTTGCAGTTGAAATGGCAAAGGATTCTCTCGAAATCGGCAAGGACTTGCCTTTGGAACAAGCGGTCCAGTATTCCCAGAAAAACTGTGTTGCCTGTTTCAGCACCCAGGATATGCAGGAAGGGATGGCTGCCTTCTTTGAAAAACGCAAGCCGATATTTTCGGGGAAATAACAAGGGGGATTTCTAAATGCCGGTCCAAATCGCAATGCCGAAACTCGGCCTGACCATGACCGAGGGGCTGATAACAGAATGGAAGTTCAAGGAAGGCGACAGCGTCAAAAAGGGCGATGTGCTTTTTACGCTGGAAACCGAAAAGGTAACCTATGAAGTCGAATCGCCCGCTGACGGCGTGTTGGCGAAAATTTTAATCTGCGAGGGCGAAACTGTACCCGTCGGGGCCGTAGTCGGCTATATCACTCAAACCGGGGAAAAATTGCCCTTGCCACTGGCCCCAGAAACAATTGCAGTCGGCAAGGAACGGCCAACGCCAGGTGAACTTTCCACTGAGACGGAATTTTCCGCCCAGACGAGCCCCATTTCCGAAATCGAGGTGTCCGCGCCGACGGATTTAAGAATAAGGGCTACCCCGCTGGCCAAGAAGACAGCCCGAGCCTACGGCATCGACTTGGGCGGCGTGAAGGGGTCCGGTTCTCATGGTCGGATAATGCTCTGCGATGTGGAAGCTTGGCTTCAGCGACAGGCAACCGTCCCTACTGGCATTGCCCAGCCCGATGCTGCTGGCGGCGACCGACTCGTGCCTTTCAGCAGTATGCGCCGCGCCATCGCCAGGAAGATGCTGGCAAGCAAGTTGGAAACTGCCCAGACCTATATGAGCCTCAACGCCGATGCCTCCAAGATTCTGGAGTGCCGCGAAGCTCTGCTTTCCGTCATCGAAGCGAAGCATCATGTGCGCATCACCGTCACCGATATTATCATGAAAATTACTGGCGCGGCCATCAAGGAGCACCCGGTGATCAACACCCGCTGGACTGCCGAGGGAGTGCTGTTCCTGAAAGATGTCCACATGGGCATGGCCATGGCACTCGAGGAAGGCCTTATCGTTCCGGTGATCCGCAACATAAACGACAAGAGCTTCTCGCAGATATCCCTGGAGCGCACACGGTTGATCGAAAAAGGCAAAGCCAACAAGTTTATGCCAGACGATATTTCAGGGAGCACGTTCACGGTATCGGCTATGGGTATGTTCGGCATAGAGCAGTTTACATCCAACATCAATGTGCCGGAGTGCGCCATTTTGGCAGTAGGCACCATTATCAAAAAACAGGTGGTCGTACACGATCAGGCGGTAATTCGTCCGATAATGAATGTGACCCTCTCCTACGACCACCGTGTAATCGACGGCGCAGAGGCAGGCAAGTTTCTGCGAACGTTGAAGTCCTATTTTCAAAACCCTATTCAGATTTTTGCCTGATTGCGCGGAGGCCCGATATGGGAGCTGGTTTAAGATTAACCATCATCGGCGGTGGAGTAACCGGTTACCCTGCCGCCATCAAGGCTGCCCGCATGGGGGCAGCGGTGACCCTTATCGAAAAAGATGTGCGTTCGGCATAATCTGCGAGAAAGCCAAGGTGGACTTCAAAGCCGTGGTTCTCCGCAAGAATGCGGTGGTGCAGCAGCTTCAGCTCGGAGTAGAGCGGCTGCTCAAAGCCAGGCGTGTCCGGGTGGTCCAAGGGACAGCTGAACTGGCGGATGCAAACACGGTTCTGGTCAAAGAGACAGGGGAGAAAATCCTCTCAGACCGCATCCTGATCGCCAGCGGTGCCAAACCCGTCCGTTTAAACTTCGAAGGGGCTGATGGTCCGGATGTGCTCGATAGCAACCAGGTGCTCGAACTGGAGTGTTTGCCCAAAAGCGTCGTAATCATCGGAGGAGGTGTCATCGGGGTCGAATTTGCTCAGATTTTTAGCCGCCTCGGGGTTCAGACAACGATCCTTGAGCTTCTCGAAACGCTGATCCCCGGCGCCGACACCGAAATCTCCCACGCACTGCAGGGTAGCCTTCAAAAAGACGGCATTCGGGTCATTACTCAGGCCAAAGTTGAAAAGATTCGCCGGGTAACAGGCCGAAACAATGTTAGTTATACCGTCGCCGGACAGTGCCAAACGATTGCATCCGAAAAAGTGGTTCTTGCCGTCGGCCGCCAACCGGATCTTGCCGGCCTGGGAACGGAGCGAATCGGTCTTGCTCAGCAGAAGGGAGCGATGGCCGTCAATGAATGCTTGCAGACCAACATCCCCCATATCTATGCCGCCGGCGATGTGACGGGCGGGATCATGCTTGCCCATCTGGCTACTGCCGAGGGTGAGTGCGCGGTCAGCAACGCCCTGGAGGGGTGCGTGCGTATGAGTTACAAGGCGGTGCCGGCCTGCGTCTATACCTCGCCGGAGGTGGCCAGCGTCGGTTTGACGGAAGAAGAAGCTACCAAATCCCACGATATCATTGTCGGCCGATTCCCTTTCCATGCGTGCGGCAAAGCGCAAATTTTGGATCAGACCTACGGGATGGTGAAGATTATTTCCGAAAAAAAACTCGGAGGGATATTAGGGGTTCACATTATCGGCCCTCAAGCGACAAACTTGATCGCCGAAGCCGTACTTGGAATGACTCTGGAGATGACAGTTGAAGAACTCGCGCATGCAATTCATCCCCACCCGACGCTATCGGAAGCGGTCATGGAATCGGCGTTGACTCTTTGTGGGGGTGCAATTCACCTGCCCTAACCAAGATCACAGGATGACCACATATTGATTATGGAGGTACTCGCATGGATTTCAGCTATACTGTGGACGAAATGAAATTCAGGGAACGATTAAATGAGTTTCTCGACAAGGAGATGACTGAAGAGATTGCGCGCCAGAATTGGGAGGACCTGGGTGTCGGCCGTGAGGCCAGAGAATTCAGTCTCAAACTTGCGGCCTACGGCTTTTTAGGGATGAGCTGGCCCACGGAATACGGCGGCAAAGGGTTGGGGCCCACCTACGACTTCATTCTCCTCGACGAACTATACCATGGTAGGACCAACCATCCTGCGCCGAGGCAGCGAAGAATTGAAAAAGGAGTTCTTGCCCCGAATCATCAGCGGAGAAATTGAGTTTTGCTTGGGATATACTGAGCCCAATGCCGGCTCGGACCTGGCGTCTTTGATCATGGAAGCCGTCGAAGATGGGGACTCTTTCGTCATCAGTGGTCAAAAAACATTCAACACCGAATGCCACTATGCAGAATACCACTGGCTAGCCGCCCGAACAGATCTGAACCCAGAGTCCGCCCGCCACAAAAGCATCACATTGTTTGTCGTCGACATGAACTCGCCTGGTATTACTGTGAGGCCGATGAAGACGATGTCCGGTGAGCTGACCAACGAAGTTTTTTACGACAAGGTGCGTGTACCCAAACGCAG
>JALOPB010000198.1 GCA_025454115.1 Desulfobacterales bacterium
TGGGCAGGTAGCAGGACGATCCGCCTTTTAGCTGCTCTTGAACGGACGGCCACCCCGGTTGGATGCCAGGATGGCCGTCGATGCGATTTTTCTCAGTGCCTGGCGGCCAGCACCGGCCGTTACGATTGATGAATTTCCGGCTCGGCCACCGAGCCCGCAAAGAGACCCTGCAATCCACCTCAGCCGTGTGATCCCATCACCACCCCGGTGGCATCTCCTGCCTTTATGTCAAAGCACGCCACCGTGGAAGTCGAAAACCTGTCGAATGTGCCGGATGCACACATCCAGCGTCGAAACCTTCAACTCCGGCGACTTCGGCTTCATCGGCTACGCGGACAATGACCGGGTGATCTTTTACCGCTACCCGATAAGGCGCCAGCACATAGCCTTTGTAGGGGATAAAGGAGATCTGCTGACTTTAGATGCCATGCTTGGTAGGGTCACATCTATGAGCGCTAGGTCAGCGCCGCGATCGGCTGGATGATGGTGCGCATCAGGGCCGCCGTGGGAGATGCGGCGTAGCGGCGCACGAACGCCTGGCCGCTGTCGCAGGCTTCGCCGATCTGAGGGTCCAGGGGGATCGAACCGAGGAAGGGCACGCCCATGTCGTTGGCGATAGACTTTCCGGCTCCGGACCGGAAGATGGATGTGATCTCTCCGCATTTCGGGCAGGCGAAGCCGTTCATGTTTTCAATGACTCCGAGCACCGGCACCTGCAACTGGCGGCAGAACGTGATGGATTTGCGCACGTCCACGGCGGCGACCCGCTGGGGCGTTGTGACGATCACCGCGCCGTCCAGCCGGCCGATCAACTGGCAGACCGAGAGCGGCTCATCGCCGGTGCCCGGCGGGGAGTCGATGACGATAAAGTCAAGGTCCCCCCAGGCCACATCTTTGAGGAACTGCTTGATGGCGCCCATTTTAAGCGGCCCGCGCCAGATGATGGCATCGTCCTGAGAGGGTAGGAAAAGGCCGATCGAGATCACCTTCAGGCCGTCCACGTCCGCGGGGGCGATCTCGCCGTCGCTGCCTCCCAGGGTGTGGTGTTCCAGGCCCAGCATGGTCGGTATGCTGGGGCCGTGGATGTCCACATCCAGCAGTCCCACCCGGCTGCCTGACATCATCAATGCCACCGCCAGGTTGACAGCCACCGTACTCTTGCCGACGCCTCCCTTGCCTGAAAGCACCACGACTTTGTGGCGGATGCGGCAAAGTCTCGATTCGAGTTTCTGGCGATCCGCGAAGTCCGCATCGCTTTCATTTGAGCGGCGCTGTCCGGCCGAGCAATCGGTCTTGCTGCAGGTGCGGCAGGCGGGGGCGGACGGGTCTGATTTAGGATGAGAGGTCATGTTCGCTCCTTGAACATTGGGATTCAGCAGGAATCTTGATCCGCAGGCGCCATCACCAGCTGGTAGAACAGGTCGTCATCTTTTCTCAGGACGGATAGTTCTCCGGCTTTCATCAGGGTGTGCAGGCGTTTAGTGGCCTCCTGGAGATGCAGGTTCAACCCGGCGGCAACCCCCTGCGGCGTGCAGGGGCGCCGGGCTAAGAGGTCCAGGATCTCCTGATCCGTCACAGCGGCCAGGCTGTCCGGCAGCGGATTTTGAGAGGCCGCATCGCTGATGATTTCGACCGCTTTCGGAAAGAGCCTGCATAACGCCGCTAGCTGCTGGGCTGATACCGGTTTGACCGACTCCTCGGCGGGCGGGCGGGACACGGTGTTCAGCTGGACTCGCCCCGGCCGGATGCGACGGGCCAGGGCTGCAATTTTTCCCACTTCCGTTTCGTTCCCGGTAAGGCCCTCGACCAGAAGCACCTCCAGCCACAGCAACTTCCGGAATCGAGCGGCAAAGGCGGCCAGGCCGTCGACCATCACTTCAAACAGGATCTCCGGATGGGGGCGGTTGACGTGCTGAAACATGGGTTCGTCGCCGGCATCGAGAGAGGGCATGACGAGGTCCGCCTCCATCAAGGCCTCCTGAACGTCCGGCACCCACAACAGGGATCCGTTGGTCAGAACAGCTACCGGCACCCGTGTCAGGTGTTTGATGCCATCGATCAATTCACCGATGCGGGCGTGCAAGGTCGGTTCCCCCGAGCCGGCCAGACCGATGTAATCCGGCCACGGCCCGAGCGCCAGCTTCGTCTTCAACTCGGCCAGAACATCGTCCACGGGAACGTATTCGCTGCGCTGTGTCGTCTGGCAAGTGGTCCGTCCGAGCTGGCAGTAGACGCAGTCATACGAACAGGTCTTGAACGGGACCAGGTCCACTCCGAGCGAGCGGCCCAGGCGCCGCGAAGCCACCGGCCCGTAGACATATTTGAAATCCGTCGATGTCATGTCCGTTCATTCCAGGGCCTGGCAAAGGCCGCACGAAATGTTTCCGTGCGCTCTCACATTCCGCAACGCCGTCCCATGCCCCGCCCTCTGCCCATCCCTCGGCCGCCGCCGCGCCCTCCATACCCGCCGGTTCGGCCCGGGGTTGGCCGGCTCAAAGCGGGAGGCGTAGAAGGGCTTTCACCCGTGCGGCGGCTGGCCGACGCCGGTTCGGTGGAGGATGTTCCCACGGTGCGAAACCGTTCGACGGCCTCCCGCACCGTGCCCGCACAGCCGCTGGCAATCCGGATGCTGGCGGCCGAGAGCACCTTTTGCGCATTGGGACCGCAGTTGCCCGTGACGACGTGCGTGACGCCGCGTTCTGCGACCCGTTGGGCCGCTTCGATTCCAGCACCACCGCTTAGATTTTTGCTGGAATTTTCAATCACCTCGAATTCAAGAGTATCGGTCTCGACGATCAGGAAGCAGGCGCACCGTCCGAAACGGGGGTCTACCAGATCATCCAGGGAAGGGCCGGCGGCGCTGACTGCAATTTTCATGGCTTGCACCTCATAGGCATCTTAGATTCGTTTCATCGACGAAGGCCGTGCTCGCGGGGGGAAGGCTTCCGAGTTTTTGCCGCGTTCATTCCCGGCTGCGTTCCGATGCGGCTCGCGTTCCGAATGCGCCCGTCGCCCAGGCTTCCCTCGAGAAACGCCTGGATGACGTTTTCGAGCTCCCCTCCGAGAAAGCCAACCACTCGAATGCCGGCACCGATAAGCGCTTTTTCCAGCGTCAGCGAGATGGCTCCGCAAAGCAACACGTTCACTCCCAGCTCGGACAGCTCCTTGACCCGTTCGAATGGGTTTCGGCCGGTCAGGCGGAGGCTCTTTCGGTCGATTTCCCGTCGACCTTCAACGTCCAGCAGCAACAGATGGTCCGCCACATCGAAAACCGGCGAGATGCGATTCTGCCAGTGAGCCATCGCGACCTTCATGAGCATCAGCTTGAGCAATGGTCATGCCAGTTGCCCCTTCGCGGCCAACTTATTGAAAAAGGCAATTTTAGTGAAGGCGAACGCGGAATGTCATTGACGAAAACAATGCAATATGCATATATATAAGACTAGATATGAACGCAAAGTGCATGATTTTATTCGTTTGGCAATAAAATTAGGTTTAATGCGGCCATATCCCTTATCGGCGTGGCGGGTTTTCGGCTGCAGCGCGCCGCCACCATCTGTTCAATGAACCTGCGGACGGCAGCAAGCCCGCTTCATGTTTATCCAAACAGCCCCGGAGGAACGACGCCCACGCAGACGCCAGCCGTCTCTGCCTGCGCTCGATTCCGCTAAAGAGCTTGGGGGCGTGGCAGGGTCGCCTGAAAAATTGGTGGCGGCGCGCTGCAGCCGAAAACCCGCCACGCCGAACCTCAGCTCAAGTTGAGCCTGTTTACTTGCCGGAGTAATAACCGCCAGGACCAATTGCATCCTACGAGGGAGCGGCGGCTGCGCCGCCTGGGAGCATGATGAAAGACGCCATTATCGGCCGCAGGCAGGAAGTCATCCTGGATTCGATCAACGAGGGGGTGTTCACGGTAGATCCCCAGTGGCGCATCACCGCCTTCAACCGGGCGGCCGAGCGGATTACGGGCGTGACTCGCACGGAAGCCATCGGCAAGGCCTGCTGCGATGTGTTTCACGCCAGTATTTGTGAAAAAGACTGCGCGCTGAGAAAAACCTTTGAAACCGGCAAACCGGTCGTGAATGCCACGGCTCACATCATCAACCAGCAGGGCCGGCGCGTACCGATCCGTATCTCCACCGCCATTCTGATGGATGACGACCGCCACGTCATCGGCGGCGTAGAAACGTTTCAGGATCTCAGCCTGGTTGAGCAGCTCCAGAAGCAGCTCCGCAGTCGGTATACGTTCGAAGACATCGTCGGGCGCAGTGCGGCCATGATGCGTCTCTTCGATCTGTTGCCCCAGATCGCAGCCAGCCGCAGCAATGTGCTGATCGAAGGCCCCAGCGGAACCGGTAAGGAGTTGTTCGCGCGCGCGATCCACAATCTCTCGCCGCGCCGGAAGAAACCGTTCATTGCCGTAAATTGCGCGGCTTTGCCGGACACCCTGTTGGAGAGCGAGCTGTTCGGCTACAAGGCCGGAGCGTTCACCGACGCCCGGCGTGACAAGGCCGGCCGCTTCATCCTGGCCGAGGGCGGCACGATTTTCCTGGACGAGATCGGCGATATTTCGGCGGCTTTGCAGGTGCGGCTGCTGAGGGTCCTGCAGGAACGGCAGGTGGAGCCGCTGGGATCCGTCCGGACGATCCCGGTGGATGTTCGCGTGGTGGCGGCCACCAACAAGGACCTTGCCAAACTCGTTCGGGGAGGAAAGTTCCGCGACGATCTTTTCTATCGCATTCGCGTCGTTCACATGCAGCTGCCGAGTTTGAAGCAGCGCCGAGAAGACGTTCCGCTGTTGATCGATCACATCGTAGCCAAGTTCAACCGGTTGCAGAACAAGGACATCGCCGGTGTCTCGGTGGAGGCGTTGGCCCGCCTGATGGAGCACGACTTCCCGGGCAATGTCCGGGAGCTCGAAAACATCATCGAGCAGGCGTTTGTGCTTTGCCGGGGCGGCCTCATCGAGCTGCACCACCTGCCGCTCGAGCTGCGGCCGGCCGCCGCCGGCCCTTCAGAAAGCGTCAGTCCCATGAGTCTCCAAGCCATGGAGGCGCTGATGATCACCGAAGTCCTCCGGCGCCACCAGGGCAATCGGCGCAAGGCGGCCAAGGACCTGGGCATCGATGCCAGCACCCTTTATCGAAAAATAAAAAGCCTTCGAATTGACGTGCCTGAAATAGACGGCCGCACCCGCCGCAAGTAGTATGGCGCTTTGCAACAGTAGACCGGCCGCGCGGTTTCCGTTCCGGCCCCCATCATCTGGCCCCTCCGTTCTAATCCAACGAAATCATATCTAAAATCCCTTTCAGCACGGCCTTCAAGCGGCATGGCATGTCCTTTGCGAAAGCCAACTGCGGACAGCTGCATTCAAACGGAGAGCCTTTTCTTTTCATGAACCATGGGGAGGCGCCATGATCGCTACGGATGTTTTCGCCGATCGAGCGAATGGGCTGGGAGAGGTTAACCCATTGAGGGAAAGACGCAGGATTCCCCGACACGCGCACAGCCTGCCGTTGACTCTTTCCGTGTTCAACCGGGACCAGATTTTTGAAGGCTGCATGATCAACTACAGCCCGGACGGCCTTTGCGCGGAAATCTGCCGCGACATCCGGCCGGGAACGAGCGTTCATTTTCGCATAGATGGAGGCCCGGCCGCCGTGCCAGAAGGCCTCGTTTGTCATTGTTTCCGAACCACCGCACTGGGTGAAGTGAAATGGTGTCAGGCGTCCGGTCAGGGTCGACCGCAGCGATATCTCATCGGCATCCGGTACTATTCATACTATTGAGGTCTGTCGTTTAACTTTATGGAGGAGGATCACACATGGCGGAAGTCAAGCAACCCACGGAATCGAAGGCTACCAAATTAGCCGATCCGGAAGCCGCCTCGATCGACGAGGCCACCCAGCAGATGATCCGGAGGGCGCATGAGCTCGGGATCGAAACGGCCTTTGATCGCGCCGTAACCCTCAAGCCCTGCAACATCGGCAACCAGGGCACCTGCTGCAAGAACTGCGGCATGGGGCCTTGCCGCCTGCCGCTGACGAAGTCCGGGACCGACGGCGAGGACGGGCGCAAGGG
>JALOPB010000199.1 GCA_025454115.1 Desulfobacterales bacterium
GATTCACTCAGCTCGACGCCTTACGGGTTCGTCAAAATTACGGCTGCTTCAGGTAACGATAATAGCTGTCCAGGGTGTAGACGGCGGCAAGGGGATTATGGCCGAAGACCCGGTCTTTGGCTGCCAGTACGGTGCAGAAAGCGTCACTGTATTTGAAGACCATGGAATCGTGCCCGACGCACAACCCGAGCAGAATGTTAAACTCTGTCTTGGCCGCATTCATCAGCATGGCCTGGGAGATGGGGTTGCACATGGACTCGTGCCGGCCGATCGCAATTTTCTGGTCGTCGGCGATTCCGATGGTTTCTTTCGGCACCTGGCCGACCTTGCAGATGGCCGATACGATTTCGAAGCCTCGGGAGTGGAGAAAGTCGGCAACCAGCTTGCCTTCACGGGCCAGGCCGGCGCAGAAGATGAGGCCGAGGCGGCGGTAGTTCATGCGTTGGGCGAATTCGGCGATCTCGAGGATGCGCGGCTTCAACGGCTTCACATGGGCATAGCCGCGCTCGCGCTCGGCGTAGCCTTCCCCTTCCTGAACGGAGGCGGCATGTGCAAAGGCACGGATTTCGGGCTTCGCATATTCCCGATTCGCCTGTGCGAACGTGTCAGGCTGGTTGCGGGTCGGGCAGGTTTCAGGATGCTTTCCCTCCAGGTTCATGCAGAACCGGTCCGCATTCTTGAAGGGGCAGCCGGCGCAATTGGACATTTCGGCCAGACAACGATCCATGGTCATTCAATTCCTTTCCGATTTTTCGCTTTCAGTGAAAGGACCGTGGGGTTTCCGCGGTCTCTTGAGCGACGCAGGCTATGGTATTCTTCGCGCACCAATTTACGATACATGTGGTAAAAAAACAAACTCATAATTTCGGCGAATTTGCTGCCCTTTCCATCCAGTTCGCTTGAAGAAAGGCCTTCCAGGTTGCGCTGGTAATAATCGCGGTGCGAACTGCGCACAAACCGCCGGATAAAATCCGCGATGCGTTTCAACTCCTCGGGGTCATAGCCGTCTTTGGGACCGAAGCCAAGCCGGTCCATGTCGACCATCAGACGCCCGATGATGAGATCGTCACGTGAGTACACCGTTTCGCCGCTTTGGGCATGGGCAGTGATGATGCCCCAGTCCTCCATGACCGCGAGCCATTTGCGGCTGATGCCGGTGGCCTCCCGAAAGGAATCCCGGCCGACCACTTCGGTGGCCAGCAGACGGTCGAGCGGTCGGAAATATTTATTGTGGAGGTCCGACACGGCCTGGTCCGAAGGCGATTGCCTCCGGTTTTGCTTGAGAATCTTCTTGATCTCGGGGATCGGCAGGAAAAAACTGTCCCGCAGCTCCTTGATCAGCAGGATGCGCTCGACGTGGGCGGCGGTATAGTCGGCGGTGTGGGTGCCGGACCGGCGGGGCTTCCGGACCAGGCCCTCCCGGAGGTAGAAGTGAATGGTCTCCTTGGGAACGCCGGTCTGTTTGACAAGTTCTCCGATGCGCATGCTGAATGTCACCTGTCGATTCGCCGGCTTCTCGAAGGTCGCCGAGCGATCCAACCGTTACGCGGGGTGGTCCATAAAAGTCAATAAAAAAGTGTTGACAAATTTGTGCATTAATATAGACATGATGAATCATTTAGCGTGTAACACGTTGCACGTTATTTTACAAGTACCCAGCGCCTCGGATCATACCCGGCTCATCATCCTGCGTGATGCGGCGCCGGTCATGAAAGCCGGCACGCACGCAGGGTCAGCAACCATCTTCCAACCAGAGAGGATGCCAAAACATGAAAACGGATTACCAGACGGTAAAGGTCGAGGTCGCGGAGGGCATCGCGGTCTTTCGGATGGACAACCCTCCGGTGAACCAACTTTCGGAGCATTTCGTCCGGGAGCTGTTCGATGCATTTGAAGCGGCATTCAAGGACGCAGCGGTCAAGGCCGTGGTCTTGACCGGGACCGGCAAGAATTTCGTCGCCGGGGCCGACATCACCCAAATCAAGGACATCCGGACCCGTGAGCAGATCCTGGCCTTGCTAAGAGACAACAATCGTTTTCTCAACGGCATTGAAACCGGCCCTAAACCGGTGGTGGCCGCCATCAACGGAAACTGCCTGGGCGGCGGGTTGGAGCTGGCCATGGCCTGCCACTACCGCGTGGCAGTGCGGGGGGTGGACCTCGGTCAGGCCGAAGTTCAGATCGGGCTCATTCCCGGCGCCGGCGGAACCCAGCGGTTGCCGCGACTGATCGGGCTGCCCAACGCACTCGACATGATCACGACCGGCAAGGCGATCAAGGCCGAAAAAGCCCTGGAGCGCACGCTGGTGGATGAGCTGGCGGACGCGCCGCAACTGGTAGGAGCGGCCGTACAGGCCGCTCGGCGATTCGTGTCGGGGCAGCTGAGCCTGAAACTGCGCGCCACGCGTTTTCGCCACGAACGGCTGCCGAGCGCGGCCGAGAAGAAGGCGCTGCTGGACTTTGCCAAGCTCATGACGGCCGCTAAGGGCAAAGGCTACATCGCCCCCCTCAAGGCCATCGAAGCCTTTGAAAAAGGACTCGGGTACGACCTCGACGCCGACCTCGATCAGGAGGCCGAACTGTTTGCGGATTGCCTGCTCTCGGATGTGGCCCGCAACCTGATCGGGATATTCCTCAACACCCGCGCTGCCGGGCGGCTGCCGCGTATCGAGGGAATCAAACCGGCTGCGATCAAGAAAGTGGCCATGCTGGGCGGAGGGGTCATGGGATCCGGAATCGTGCATCTGCTCCTATCCGGAGGTTTCAAAGCCGTGCTTTGGGACATCAACGCGGCGGCCGTCGAGAAGGGGCTTGCCGCGGTCCGAGGGACCTTCGACTATCACATCAAGAACAAGAAGATGTCGGGCGAAGAACTGGGGCAGCTGTTGAAGGACGGGTTGACCACCACCTCGACACTGGAAGACCTAAAGGACGTCGATCTGGTCATCGAGGCGGTCCTTGAAAACATGCAAGTCAAACAGGACATCTGGAAAAAACTTGAAGCGGTCTGCCGGCCGGAGGTGATCTTCGCCACCAACACCTCGGCCCTGCCCATCACCGAGATGGCCTCGGTGCTCAAGGACCCCGGCCGCATGATCGGCCTGCATTTCTTCAACCCGGCCCACCGCATGCAGCTGCTCGAAATCATCTGCGCGCAGAAGA
This sequence comes from Desulfobacterales bacterium, assembly GCA_025454115.1. Taxonomy (GTDB): domain Bacteria; phylum Desulfobacterota; class Desulfobacteria; order Desulfobacterales; family SpSt-501; genus SpSt-501. The sequence continues at coordinate 3,163 of JALOPB010000199.1, forward strand.
CCTCCGACGCCACCCTCGCCGCGAGCGTTGCGTTCGGCCGGGCCATCAAGAAGATTCCGATCGTCGTCAACGACGGTCCCGGGTTCTATGTGTCGCGCCAGCTCAGCGCGCTGATGAGCGGCTCGATTTTCCTGATGGCGGACGGAGTGGACGGTGCTGCCATTGAAAGCGCCATGACCGAATTCGGCATGCCCATGGGACCGGCCGCGCTCTCCGACCTGACGGGGATCGACATCAACTACCACGTCAACCGCACCTTCGAAAAACGCCTGGGCGAGCGCTGGAAGGTCCACCCCCTGACCGAGGCGATCTACCAGACCGGCTGTTACGGCCGAAAGACCGGCTCCGGCTACATGGACTACAGCGGTCCCACACCCGTGCCGAACCCCAAAGTCGTCGATGTGGTCCGGGCCTACCTGAAGGAACACCGCATTTCGCCGAAGAAGATCGGCCAGCAGGCGATCATCGATCTCATGCTGGCCGCCGCCATTAACGAGGCCGCCTTCATGATGGAGGAGGGCATCTGCGACCGGCCCCAGGACATGGACCTGGCCATGATTTATGGCACGGGCTTCCCGCCCTATCGCGGCGGCATCCTGCGCTACGCCGACAAATGGGGATCGGCGAACGTCCTTCGCCAGCTGTTGGAGCTCGAGCAGCGCTACGGAGCGCGGTTCACGCCCGCGCAGCTGATTCGGGACATGGCGCAGACCGGTAAGACTTTTTACAAGGATTAAGCCCGGGCGGGCCTGTCCGTCGCCGCAGGCCTCGAACACCAGACACCAAATACCAAACACTAAATACCAAACACTAAATACTAATCGTTAACACACCCATTCAACATAAGGAGGATCCCATGAGAGAGGTTGTGATCGCAGGATATCTGAGGACGGCCCTGTCACGCTCGCGGCCCAGCGAGCCGGCCCGCGACTGGTTTTGCCGGATGCGCGGCGACGAGCTTCTCGCCAAGCTGCTGCCCGAACTGATCAAACGTACCGGCATTCCGGCCGAGTCGATCGACGATTTCCTGGTCGGCTGCGCCACGGCCGTCGGCGAGCAGTGGGCCTACGGCGGCCGGATCCCCATTTTCATGGCGAACCTGCCGCATACCATTCCGGCCAAGTTCGTCGACCAACAGTGCGGCTCCTCCATGGCCGGGGTCCAGATCGGCTTCATGGAGATCGCCCAGGAGTTTGCCGACGTGGTCCTGTGCGCCGGTTACGAGCACATGACCCGCGTGGCCATGGGCATGAGCAACGTCGAAAAAGGGCTTCTGGCACCCAACATGACGCTGTTCCTCAGCCCTGAGTATCACATGGGGCTGACCGCGGAGAAGCTGACGGCTCAATCCAAGATCGCGCGCAAGGAGATGGATCAATGGGGCGCGCGGTCGCACCAGCTGGCCTCGCAAGCCAGGAGCCAGGGCTTCTTCAAGGACGAGATTTTTCCGATCGAGGCGGTTCAGGCCGACGGCTCCGTGCTGCGGGTGGATACGGACCAAGCCGTACGCGACGATGCCACCTACGAGGGCATGGCCGAACTCAAACCGGCTTTCAAAAAGGACGGCGTGATCACGCCCGGTAACGCGTCGCCGCTGAACGCCGGCGCCACGGCCATGATCCTGATGTCCAAGGAGACGGCGAAGAAGAAGGGCATTCGGCCGCTGGCCACCCTTCGCTCGATCGGATTCGCCGGGGTGGACCCCACCGTCATGGGTGCCGGTCCGGTTCCGGCCAGCCGGAAGGCGCTCGAAAATGCCGGACTCCAGGCGCGCAACATCGACTACTGGGAAATCAACGAGGCCTTCAGCGTCGTCGCCTTGAACTGCATCAAGGAGCTGGGCATCGATCCGGACAAGGTCAATGTGATGGGAGGGGGCATTGCCATCGGCCACGCCCTGGGAGCCACCGGTGTTCGCCTGATCGGAACCCTGGCGCGGATTCTCAACCTCAAAGGCGGCCGTTACGGCTGCGCCAATGCCTGCGTGGGAGGCGGGCAGGGGGTTGCGACGATCATTGAAAAAGAAAGCTATGACTGGTAAATAAAAGATCTGAACGTGTTCGCACCATTCTACGCGGCGATCGCCGACATTTCCGCAACCATTCGAAGGCACCGGGATCGGCTGGGCCGGCCGGTCATCGGTGTGCTGCCGGCATATTTCCCGCCGGAGCTGATCCATGCCGCCGGCGGGTACCCGGTGCAGCTCTGGGGTGCCGGGGTCGCGATCGACCACGCCGAAGCCTACCTGCAACCTTATTGCTGCTCGGTCGCGCGGTCGGTGCTCGAACTTGAAATGCGCGGCCGCGCAGCGCTGATCCAGGCCTATGTGTTCACCTCGCTCTGCGACACCCTGATCAACCTTCGCGAGCTTTATCGGCGCCTTTTCGACAAGCCCATTCTGGGGCTTTCCATCCCCGTCACGCAAACCGAACAAGGCCGGCACACCTTTCTCGCCGGTGCGGCCGAAACAATCATGAAAGGGCTCGAAGCGGTCACCGGCCGCAGCGTCTCGCCTGAAAACTTGCGGGCGTCCGCCGGGCAGTTCGGCCGTGTGCGCTCGCTCCAGCGCGAGCTTTACCGCCTGCGCCGGGAAAGGCCGGGGGGAATCAAGAATGCGGATTTCCATGTCGTGATCAAGGCCGGATTTTTTCTGCCGGTTGACGAATACGGCCGCCTGCTTGAAAACCTGCTGACCGGGCTTGTATCGATCGATCCGCCCACCGGCCGACGACCGCGGCTGGTATTAAGCGGAATGGTGTTCGAGCCGCTGGACGCCCAACGGCTTTTTGACGAGATCGGCGCCGATGTGGTCGACGACGACTTCGCCAGCGGCTGGCGCACCGTGTCCAAAGCAAGCCTGCCGGTGGACGATCCGGTCGAGGGCATTGCGGAGTACGTGTTCGGCGGCGCCCCGTGTTGCTGCATTCATCATCCGGGAAAAGACCGCCACGACTATCTGGTGAAAAAAGTCAGGGATGCGGGCGCGGACGGACTAGTCTTCTGGTACGTCAAGTTTTGCGAGCCGGATGCCTTTGACCGGCCCCAGCTGCTGGCGCGGCTCAAGCAGGAAGGCATTCCCGCCACGATGGTGGAGATCGACCTTTCGATGAAAAGCGTCGAGTCGCTCCGAACTCGCATCCAGGCTTTCTGCGAGATGATAGGAGGGTTGGAGATCTGACCCAGCTCGGCGCCTTTAAAAAAATGAAAGAGCTGATGACGCTCTATTACATCGAGGCCAAAACCGCCGCGGACAAGCCCATTGCCTGGCTCACCAGCGGTGCACCGGTGGAATTCGTATATGCCATGGGCGCCATTCCGGTCTATCCGGAGAACTATGCTGCCATGTGCGCCGCCGGGCACCAGTCGGTCCCGCTCATGGAGGCGGCCGAGGCGGCCGGCTTTTCACAGGACATCTGCGCCTACGCCCGCACCGATTTCGGTCAGGACCTGGTGCGCGGGGGGCCGGCCGGGGGGCTGCCGGCGCCGCATTTCCTGGTGTGCTCCACCAATATCTGCAAGACCGTGATCAAATGGTACGAGGTGGTCGCGCGGAAATACCAGGTGCCGCTCTTTGTGGTGGACACGCCTTTCCTGCACGATGGGCTGACCCCGGAGCTGGTCGCTTACGTCGTTGCGCAATTCGGGCAGCTGGAGCGGTTTCTGGAGAGCATGTTGAAGAAGCCATTCGACCGGGAGCGCCTGATCGACGTGATCCGGCTGAGCCGACAGGCTACCGGCCTGTGGAGAAAAACCCTCGATCTCGGCCGGACCGTGCCGGTGCCGTTTACCTCCCTCGACGCCTTTATCCACATTGCGCCCATCGTGACCCTGCGCGGTACGCAGGCCTGCGTGGACTACTATCAGCTGCTTTACGACGAGGTGGCAGGACGGGCTGAGCGCAAAATCGGATCGGTGCCGGACGAGCGTTACCGTGTCCTCTGGGACAACCTGCCCATCTGGTTCAGGATGCGCTCCTTCGAAAAATTCTTCGACGAGCGCCGCTGCGCCCTGGTGGCCGCGACGTATCCCAACAGCTGGGGCGGCCTGGAGGATTTCGCCGGCATCCGGACCCGTGATGCCGGCGAGGCGCTGGCGGTGTCCTATCTCAACATCTACATCAACTATGGCTTCGAGCAGCGCATCCGCTACCTCGCGCGGCTGATCGACGAATTCGGACTGACCGGGTTCATTATGCACTCCAACCGGTCGTGCAAGCCTTACTCCGTGGGAATGTACCGCCTGAAGGAGGAACTCGCGCGGCTGACCGGCAAGCCGGGTGTGGTCATCGAGGCCGACCAGAACGATCCGCGAGTGTTCGCCGACGTCCAGGTGGAGTCGCGACTGGACGCGTTTATCGAATCGATGGCGCCCGTCGCCTGATCTTCGCCGCCCGATGCGTATTTTTTTCTTGCTCCGGCAATAAAATCGACCTACCTACAGCTGAGGTCCGTCGGGGCGGGGTATCGGCCGCCGCGCGCCGCCACCAAATTCTCAGGCGATTTTGCCACGCCCCCAAGCCGTATAGTGGAACCGCGCGCAGGCAGAGACGGCCGGCGGCTGCGTGGGCATCGGTCTTCCGGGGCTGTTCGGATCCATATGAAGCGGGCTTGCTGCCGTACGCTGGTTCGTTGAATGGATGGTGGCGGCGCGCGGCGGCCGATACCCCGCCCCGACGACGAATGATATGATCGCTTTGAACATACCCGCCCAAAACGCCGCCGGTTGAAACCCATGACCGATTTCAAGGAATACGACCAATACGACGGCCTCGGCCTGGCGGAGTTGATCCGCACCCGTCAGGTTTCCGCGACCGAGGTGTGCGAAGCGGCCGTGGCACGCATCGAGCGGTTCAACCCGATGCTCAACGCGGTGGTGACACCCTTGTTTGAGTCGGGCCGCCGGACGATCGTTTTGGGGCCGCCCGCGGGAGCTTTCCAGGGAGTTCCTTTCCTCCTCAAGGACCTTCTGGCAGCACTGGCCGGTGCGCCGCTCTCCTTCGGCTGCCGGGCGCTCAGGGGCTTCGTGCCGGATCACGACAGCGAGCTTGTCAGGCGATTTAAGGATACCGGCGTGGTGATTCTGGGCAAGACCAACACCCCGGAGTTCGGCCTGGTGGCCTACACCGAGCCGGAGCTGTTCGGCCCGACCCGCAATCCCTGGAATCCGGGCTGCACGCCGGGCGGTTCCAGCGGCGGCACAGCCGCAGCCGTGGCAGCCGGCATGGTGCCGCTGGCCGGCGGCGGGGACGGCGGCGGATCGATCCGAATTCCGGCCGCGTATTGCGGGCTCTTTGGACTGAAGCCTTCGCGCGGGAGAAACCCCGCGGGTCCCGATTTCGGGGAACTGTGGCAGGGGGCCGTGGTCGAGCACGTCATCACCCGGTCGGTGCGGGACAGTGCTGCGATGCTGGACGCCACCGCCGGTGCGGATGCCGGCGCTCCATTCGTGATCGCCCCGCCCGAGAGGCCTTATATCGAAGAGATCCGACGGGAACCGGGTCGTTTGCGAATCGCCTTCAACCTGCATTCGCCGATCGGTACTGCCGTTCACCCGGAGAACGAGAAAGCCGTTCTGCAAACAGCCCTGATGCTCCGGCGGTTAGGTCACGAGGTTGATGAGGCCGCTCCGGATCTCGACGGCCGGGCGCTCGCCCGAAGCTATCTCACCATGCTGTACGGGGAGGTGGCGGCGGACCTCAAGGACTTGGAATTGGTGCTGGGCCGGGCCGCACGGCCGCAGGATGTGGAAACGGCGACTTGGACCATCGGGCTGCTCGGCCGCTGCGAGACGGCGGCATCGATGGCCGGGGCCCGGCGCCTGTGGGGTCGAGCCGCACGTGCGATGGGCCGTTTTCATGAAACCTACGACTTGTACCTGACGCCGACCACGGCCCAGCCTCCGGCCCGGATCGGCGAGCTCAAACCCAGGCCGTATGAGGTCGGCGCCCTGAAGATGGTCAACCGGCTGGGGCTCGGCAGATGGCTGCGGCGCAGCGGCGTCATTGACCGGATCGCCATCCAGAATATGGCGCGCACCCCGTTCACGCAGCTGGCCAACTTCACCGGTCAGCCCGCGATGTCCGTTCCGCTGCACTGGACGCGCGACGGCCTGCCCTGCGGCGTGCACTTCATGGCGCGCAGCGGCGACGAAGCGACGCTGTTCCGCCTGGCGTCTCAATTGGAAAAAGCGAGCCCCTGGTTTCACCGAAGACCGACTCTTTTTTGAGGGGAAGTTTCGAACTTTAGCGGCCTTTTTTTGTCCCTGCCGGGCTTCAACGGCCCAGGCCCGCGGTTGGAAAGAGAAAGGGGGTGCGAGCATGTATACGAAAATCATGGTTCCGCTGGATGGATCCGTTAGAGCCGAAAAAATCCTGCCGCATGTGGAGGAGATGGCCCGATCCTTCGGCTCCAAGGTCATTTTGCTGCAGGTGGTCGAACCGATCGTCACCGTGAGCAGCGCTGACGTCTTCGTTCCCGCGACCGATTCGTTCAGCGCCAAGTTGGAGCAGGCCCAGGCCTACCTCAACGATCTCAAGAGAAAGCTTCAGGAAAAACGGATCGATGCGGAGACGCGCGTAATCGGCAGCACCATCGTCGATGCCATCTGTGAAGCGGCCGAGCTCGAAAAAGTGGACCTGATCGCCATGGCCAGCCACGGCCGCACCGGCGCGGCTCGGGTGTTTTACGGCAGCGTTGCCGCAGGGGTTTTGCACCGGGTCGATCGGCCCCTTCTGATCATCCGTTCGCGCGAAGATTGAGGAACGGCCCCAGCGGGTTCAGTAAGGGTCCTCGCTTAAGGGCTCGATCCCGGATTCTTTGAGCCAGGAGTAGACCGGCGGAATCCGCTCTTCGATCGGCCGGGTGACCACGTCGATGAAGCACGGCTCCTTCCCGGAGAAAGCGGCGGCCAGGCCGCTTTCCAGCTGCTGCGGCGTCTCGACCCGGAATGAACGCAGGCCGAATGCCGAGGCCACCCGAGCCATGTCGAGGGCCTTGAAATCGACGGACAGATAATGGCTTTCGGAATGGATTTTTTGCAGGGTCTTGATCCAGCCGAAGGAGCCGTTGTTGAAATGAATCAGAACGGCGGGAACCCGGTAGCGTACCAGTGTTTCCAGCTCGCCGCAGGACATGCCCATGCTGCCGTCGCCGAAAAGCCCGATGGGCCTTGCCTCCGGACGAGCCAGCCAGGCGCCGACCACCCCCGGGATGGCGTAGCCGAGGCCGCCGTAGGCGCGCGGAATGATAAAGCGCGAACGGTCGTGGTTGAGCTTGAGGTAGCGGGTCACGTACGGGGTGGCC
>JALOPB010000200.1 GCA_025454115.1 Desulfobacterales bacterium
GTTGCGGATTTCCGGCGGGGTGAACGGCTTTTGGATAAAATCGACAGCCCCCAGCTTCATCGCCGCCACCGCCGATTCGATGCCGCCGTGAGCCGTCATCATGATGACCCGTATTTGCGGGGCCATGGCTATCATGCGACGCAGCACTTCCATCCCGTCGATGCCCGGCATCCAGATGTCCAGTAGGATGATGCCGAAATTTCGTTGCTCGATCGCAGCCAGAGCGGCCTCTCCGCTGTGGGCGGTTTCGAGCTCATAGCCCAGATCGTTCATCGCAAGGGACAGCGTCAGGCAAATGCCGGGGTCGTCATCCACGATCAAGATCCGCTTGGACGCCATCATCCGTTTTTCCTCCATTTGCAGCCGCCGCTTGAAATTCGAAATCTGCCATGTGCCCCTTGAGCACGCGGTTGGCCTCACCGGCGGTTCTGGCGGCCAGCAGTTCCTGGCGCAGGAGCGGCTGCTGGCTCAACCGGCTGATAAGGCTCAGGTGCCGGACATGGACCTCCGGCGGAGATACGGGCGAGAGCAGCAGGAAAACGATCCGCACCGATCTGCCGGTGGCGGATTCACTGACGCCCTGTTTGGCAAGGCCCAAGCCGACCACCGCGTGCTCCACGCCTTTCAGGCGCGCATGCGGCAGCGCCACATCTTCGCCCAGAAACGTCGACCCCTGCTGCTCCCGTTGGGTCAGCGCCTGCCACGCGTCCTCCTCCGGGAGCGTTTTGTCCCGGCGGCAGCATTCGGCGAGCAGTTGCCGCATGGCGGTTTCTTTTTCCAGCGGCTCATCCCAGATGAGAACGGCGGTCTCTTTCAACAAGGCGATGGCCGGCCGCGCGGCCGCAGGGAGCCCGATGACCCGGGTTGCTTCCATGGCCGGTTTTTCCAACTGAGCGATCGGACCGATCCCGACCTCTCGGGTATCCAGCACCACGATGGTCGTCCCTTTGGCTTCCTCGACCAGCCGTTGAATGAGGGGCGTTTTTCCGGAGAGTCGCTTCCACAGCGGTATCTTTCTTCCGCTGCGACCGACCACGATGTGCCCCACCCGATACTCCTTGGCGAACTGGAGAATCGTCTTGACGACGTCATCCCCCTTGTAGGTGAACACGGTTGCCCCGAGTTGCTGAGCCAGGGTCAGGGCGTTGGATAGCACGCGCTGAGTTTCGGCGTCGATTTTCGCTGGACTCTCGGACCATGTCCGGACATACAGCGCATACCAGTTGCGGTTCAGGCGGCCGGCCAGGCGTGAGGCATAGCGCAGCAGGGCCTCGCTGTTTGGCCCGCGCGAGCTGAGGCAGACCATGACCTGGTCGGGGCTGGACGGTGTTTCATCGGCGAAGGGGGCGCGACGCCGGGAATCGATCTGGGCGGCCAGCTCGCGCAGGGTGAGCTCCCGCAGCTGCTCGAGGTTGGACGGCTTGAAAAAATGAGTCAGTGCGGTCTCAACCCGATCGGCGGTGTAGACCTTGCCCTCTTCCAGCCGTCGCCGGAGATCTTCGGTGGTGAGGTCCACGTTGACGATCTGGTCTGCATCCGTCACCATCCGGTCGGGTATGCGTTCGCGCACCCTGACTCCAGTGATGCGCTCGACGGTGTCGTACAGGCTCTCCAGGTGTTGAATGTTCAGGGTCGAGATCACATGAATACCCGCCGCCAGGATTTCCTCGACATCCTGGTAGCGTTTGGGGTTTCGACTGCCGGGGACGTTGGTGTGCGCCAGTTCGTCCACGAGGACCACGCCCGGTCGACGGGCCATGATCGCGCCCGCATCCATATCGCTGATCTCTATGCCGCGGTACACCACCCGTCGCCGGGGAATTACCTCCATCCCCTGCAGGAGGCATTCCGTCTCGGGCCGCCCGTGAGTCTCCACCAAACCGACGACGACGTCGATGCCATCCTCCCGGAAACGCTGGCCATCCAGCAGCATCTGATAGGTCTTGCCCACGCCAGCGCAGTAGCCTAAATAGATCTTTAGCTTCCCCCGCTGCGCTCGGCGGACCAACTGCAAAAAGCTATCGGCGCGATGGCTCATTTTAATTGCTCCTGAGTCGTGATCGTTGCAGAAGCATCCGGTCCGGCGGCTTGAGGCAGCTTGAACCAGAAAGTGGATCCCTTCCCGGGTTCGGAGATGGCCCCGACGTCTCCACCGTGCGCTTTGACGATTTCCCTCACGATGGCCAAACCCAACCCGATCCCCGTGGGCTTTTCCTGTCCGGGACCACGGAAGAAGGGTTCAAAGACCTGAGCGAGATGTTCGGCCGCGATCCCATTGCCGGTGTCGGCAACGGCGAACCGGACCGCCCCCTCCTCGGCGACGGCGCTCACGGAAACCGACCCGCCGGGACTGGTGAATCTCAGGGCGTTTGACAACAGGTTGGCCAGGACATGCTGAAGCCGTTTGGCGTCTCCCATTACATCGGGGATATCGTCGACCACGGTATGGGTCAACGCGATACCCTTATCCCGGGCATCCGGCAGCAGCGGCTCCAAAGCATCCCTGACCAGCTCGACCGGCGAGACGGGTTCCATATCCATCATGGTTTTTCCGGACGCCATCCGGTCGAGATCGAGCAGCTCTTCGACGATGCCGGTCAACCGTTCGCTCTCTTCGCGAGCGGCGAGCAACAGCTCGGTCTGCTGGGCGTTGAGCGCCCCCAGTTTTTCCTCCAGGAGCAGATGAAGAGACATCCGAATCGACGTCAGGGGGTTGCGCAGCTGGTGGGATACGGTGGTAACGGCGCTGCGCTTTAGCTCTTGCTGTTCGCGCAGCGGAGTTACGTCTTTGAGGATGATGGCGGTGCCGGAGATGTCGCCACGGCCGTAGCCTTCCGCAATCGGGACGACGACCGGGGAGAAGAAATATTCACGGCTGCCCCTGAAGACCTGGAGGCCCGCCTCCCCGGAGGGGTTTTCCACCAATCGGCCTTCGTCATGTGCTTTCCGTATCAGGGGGGGCAGCCAGTCGATCTCCAGGTCGCGAATCCGGACCCCGGGTTTGAGCCCAAAGAATATCTCAGCCTGCTCGGTTGAAACCTCCACGCGTTCATCGAGGTCCAGAACGGCGATCGCGACCGGTAGCGCCTTGAATACCTCGCTGGTCGCCTTGCGGGTCCGAATCAAGTCCCGGCGTGCGCTGCGCCGAATGTGACGCAGACCCTCGGCCATGGCATTGAATGCATCCGAGAGCTGGCCGATCTCATCGCGGGTCCTGCTTTCGAGAACGAGTTCGAAGTTGCCCCGGCGAATTTCGTTGGTGGACTCGATCAGCCGTCGGATCGGATCCAAAATCCAGCGCTGCGTCAATCCACTGAAAAGAATGCCCACGGCGGCGCAGGCGAGGATGGCGATCGTCATGCGCCGTTGGGCAGACTCGGCCTGCGACCGCGCGGCATCATTGGCTGCGTTCATGCTGGCCTGGTTCATGGCCTGGATCTCTTGAGCCAATTCTTTGATTTGGCCGAAAAGAGGGGATAATTTTTGAAAATAGGCCTCCCGGCGTTCGTCAACGGGTCGAGCCGCATCCCGAATGCTCGGGATGATCTGCGCATACTCATGGTACAACTCGCGCAGCCGATGGGCCTTCTCGCCCTCGCCGGCAAGGGTTATATTGCCGATCTCCACCGCGAGTGCCTTTGAAAAGCGTTGCAGGCCGGCCTCAATCTGGCGGCTGCCATCATCTTCGGCACCCAGGAACGTGAACAGCACACCGCTGTCGACGCGCTCGATCGCCTCCTTCATTTCATGGCAGGCCTCTACGCTTTGATAGTTTTCCCGCAAGATGACATCGATCGCCTCGCCCAGGTATTGGATCTGCACGATGGTCAATACGCCGATGACGGCGACGACGGATAGCAGACCGCCGAACGCCAGAATCAGTTTCTGCCGGATGCTGAACATGGTTGGCCTCCACGAGTAAAAGCTTAAAAAGCACAGGGCGTGCCACTTCCGCCAACGAAATCCGAAGAAGCCGATGGACGTCGCATCGCCGCAACCACAACGGCTGGGCGCGGCTTTCACCCGTCCCGGCGAGTCCGCCATCCACATCCGCAATGCTACCCGGGTTGCAGATTTCAAGTCTGGTCCATGGCCGCCCTTGCAATGTGCAAGGTCAACCTTTCCGGCGGCAGGCATGATGGGTCCCCGGCCCGGGGGCAACGACCCTCCGTGAGATTGCATGATGCAAGCCGCAGAAACGGTTGCCTTGCTTATTGCAACTTCGCGGCGGGGGGTGACGATAATATCTATATGAAATCACAGGTAATCATAAATGGCATGCTCTATGCTGAAGACGATGCTGAGGACGATGCTGAAAACCCGTCTCGAAGCAAAAGGAGTGGAAGCATGGGCGACGCAGCCTACCTCTTTCTTCTGATCGCTTTTTTCATCCTCTGCGCGCTGTATGTTGCGGCGCTCGATCGGATGTGAACATGGATATCATCGTGGGTTGTAGCGGCTTGGTGCTGATCGTTTACTTGTTTTTTTCGGTCATACGGCCGGAAAGATTCTGACCATGCAGATTTTCAGCGACCCCTTCGGGTGGGTCCAACTGGCGGCGTTTGCCGGCCTGCTGTTGCTGCTAACTCGCCCGACGGGCGTTTATCTTTTCCAGGTGCTGGAGGCACCGGGAAAGACGTTCCTGGATCCGGTCCTGCGACCGCTGGAGAGATGCTTCTATTTCCTGCTCGGAGTCGAACCGAAGAGGGAGCAGGATTGGAAGCAGTACACGCTATCCCTGCTGGCCTTCAGCCTGGTCGGCACCTTTTTCACCTACGCCATCTTGCGGATGCAGCACGTTCTGCCGCTGAACCCCCAGGGACTGGAGCCGTTCAGCGACCACCTCGCATTCAACACGGCCGTCAGCTTCATGACGAACACCAACTGGCAGAGCTACGGCGGTGAATCCACGGCCTCCTATTTTTCGCAGATGGGGGGTTTGACGTTTCACAACTTTGTTTCAGCGGCTGGGGGCATCGCCGTAGCGGCTGCACTGGTGCGCGGCATCGCCCGGCATTCCGCAAAGACCATTGGTAATTTTTGGGTGGACCTCGTGCGGGTCAATCTCTACGTTCTCCTGCCCCTTTGTATCGTCTACGCCGTGTTCCTGGTGTCCCAGGGCATGATTCAAACCTTCGGTCCCTACACCGTCGCTCGCATCCTCGATCCCTATACGATTGAGGTCGCGAAAAAAGATGATAACGGCGGTGTTGTCAAAGACCTCCAGGGGAAGCCTGTGCTGGAAGCCCGCGTGGTCGAAACCCAGACCATCGCGCAGGGACCCATGGCCTCGCAGGTGGCGATCAAGATGCTCGGCACCAACGGCGGCGGCTTCATGAACGCCAACGCGGCACATCCATATGAGAACCCGACGCCGTTGTCCAATTTCGTTCAGATGCTTTCGATTTTTTTGATCCCCAGCGGGTTGACGTACTACCTGGGCCGTATGGTGAAAAACCAGCGCCATGGCTGGGCCGTATGGTGCGCCATGGCGGTTCTCTTTTCGGCCGGGGTTCTCGTGAGCTGGTCCGCCGAGACGGCCGGCAATCCACGGCTGCATGCGCTGGGAGTGGATGCCGCGCAGGGAAACATGGAAGGCAAGGAGGTGCGCTTCGGAATCTTCAACTCCGCCCTTTTCGCCACCATCACGACCGATGCCTCGTGCGGGGCCGTCAACGCCATGCACGATTCCTTTACGCCGCTGGGCGGTCTCGTCCCCCTGGCCAACATCCAGCTTGGAGAGGTGATTTTCGGCGGGGTAGGGGCCGGTCTCTACGGCATGCTGATTTTCGTCGTGATCGCGGTTTTCCTGGCGGGCCTGATGGTCGGCAAAACCCCCGAGTACCTGGGCAAGAAGATCGAAGCATACGACGTGAAGGCCGGGGTGCTCTTCCTGATGGCAGCGACGTTCAGCATCCTGGGCTTCACGGCCTGGGCCGGGGTGAGCGAATGGGGTCTGGCCGGTTTGAACAACACCGGGCCGCACGGTTTCAGCGAAATATTGTACGCCTATTCCTCCGGCACGGGTAACAACGGCAGCGCCTTTGCCGGCTTGACCGTGGCCATGCTGATCGGACGTTTCATGATGATCATCCCGGCGCTCGCCCTGGCGGGCAGCTTGGCGCGGAAAAAGCGGGCCGCATTCACCGGCGGCAGTTTTCCAGTCACCGGTCCGCTCTTCTCCGTGCTTCTGATCGGGACGGTTCTGATCGTCGGTGCGTTGACTTTTTTCCCTGCGCTCTCTTTGGGACCCGTCGTGGAGCACTTCCTGATGACCAGCTCGGAAATCAGCTATTGAGGAAGAAACAGCATGGCTGCTAGAACCCATTCGATTTTCGATCGTGCCATCGGTGGTGGATGCCTTCAAGAAGCTCCATCCGGGTTACATGCTCAAGAACCCGGTCATGTTCGTCACGGAGGCCGGCGCCGTGCTCAGCACGCTGGCGACGATCTTTCGGGCGGAAGGCGAGCCGGTCGGCTTCACCCTGCAGATCACCCTCTGGCTATGGTTCACGGTGCTGTTCGCCAATTTTGCGGAAGCCGTGGCCGAAGGCCGCGGCAAGGCTCAGGCGAATGCGTTGCGCAAAACACGCACCCGCACCGTCGCCCATCGCCGCGTGCATGGCAGCAAGAGATTCGAGGACGTTCCGGCGGATGAGATGAAAAAAGGGGATATCGTGGTGGTCTCCGCCGGCGAGACCATCCCGGCCGACGGCGAGGTGATCGAGGGCGCCGCCTCGGTGGACGAATCGACCATCACGGGCGAATCCGCGCCCGTGATCCGGGAGGCCGGCGGGGACCGGAACTCGGTGACCGGCGGGACCAGGGTCCTGTCCGACCGCTTGGTGATCCGCGTCACCGCGAACCCGGGCGAAAGTTTCCTCGACCACATGATCCACCTGGTGGAAGGCGCCCGGCGCCAGAAGACGCCCAACGAAATCGCCCTAACGATCCTGCTTTCGGCGCTGACGATCATCTTTCTGGTGGTGGTCCTGGCGCTCAAATTTTTCGGTATTTACGCGGGGGTTTCCTTCTCGATCACCGTCCTGGTGGCGCTGCTGGTGTGCCTGATTCCCACCACGATCGGCGGCCTCTTGAGCGCCATCGGCATCGCCGGGATCGACCGGCTCGTGCAGAAGAACGTCCTGGCCATGAGCGGCAGGGCGGCCGAAGCCGCCGGCGACGTGGATGTGCTGCTGCTCGACAAGACCGGCACCATCACGCTGGGGGACCGTCAGGCGACCGAATTTATGCCGGCTCAAGGGGTGAGCGTGGAAGCCATGGCCGATGCCGCCCAGTTGGCGTCCCTGGCCGACGAAACCCCCGAAGGCCGGAGCATCGTGGTGCTGGCCAAGAAATACGGGCTGCGGGGCCGAGCCATGTCGGAGATGCCTGCGGCCGTTTTCGTCCCGTTCAAAGCGGAGACGAGAATGAGCGGCGTGGACATCGACGGGCGCAGCGTCCGCAAAGGCTCCGCGGACGCTGTCGCTCAATATATGGGCGATGCCCTGCCGCCCGACGTGCGCATGGAGGTGGAACGAATCTCGCGATCGGGCGGGACCGCGCTCGTGGTGGCCGAAAACCGCCGGGCGATGGGCGTGGTGCACCTCAAGGACATCGTCAAGGGCGGTTTGAAGGATCGGTTCGAGCGATTCCGAGCCATGGGGATCAAGACGGTCATGATCACGGGGGACAATCGCCTGACGGCGGCCGCCATCGCAGCCGAAGCCGGGGTGGACGATTTCCTGGCGGAGGCCCGGCCGGAAGACAAGCTGGCCCTGATCCGCAAGGAGCAGGCCGCCGGGCATTTGGTCGCCATGACCGGCGACGGCACCAACGATGCGCCCGCCCTCGCCCAGGCTGACGTGGGAGTGGCCATGAACACCGGCACTCAGGCCGCCAAGGAAGCGGGCAACATGGTGGACCTGGATTCCAACCCGACCAAACTCATTGAGATCGTCGAGATCGGCAAGCAGATGCTGATCACCCGCGGGGCGCTGACGACCTTCAGCGTCGCCAACGACGTCGCCAAATACTTCGCCATCATCCCGGCCATGCTGATGGCCACGTTTCCGGCCATCGGCCCGTTGAACATCATGGGGTTGCATTCTCCGCTGAGCGCAGTTCTAAGCGCCGTCATCTTCAACGCGCTCATTATCATGGCTCTGATTCCCCTGGCGCTGCGGGGGGTGCGGTTCCGGCCGTTGACCGCTGCTGCGCTGCTTCGTCGCAACCTGCTCATTTATGGTCTGGGGGGTGTGGCGGTGCCCTTCGTCGGGATCAAACTGATCGACCTGGCCGTCGTGACCCTGCGCCTGGCGTAACGAAGGGGGCTTCCCAATGAAGAACATGCTGTCCGAGGTTCGTGCCGCCGTCATCGCCGTCTTATCCCTGGCCGTCGTTTTGTGCGGGGCTTACCCGCTGGTGGTTTGGCTCATATCCCAGGGCCTTTTTCCGTATGCAGCGAACGGGTCCCTGATGCAGCGTGACGGCGTCGTCGTGGGTTCCGAGTTGATTGCTCAGAGTTTCAGCAGCCCGGGATATTTTCATCCGCGTCCATCCGCCGCCGGTGAAGCGGGTTATGACGGCGCGAATTCAGGCGGTACCAATCTGGGGCCTCTTTCCAAGAAGCTGGCCGAATCGGTGAAGCGGCGTGCTGAAGCTTACCGCGCTGAAAACGGGCTTTCGGCTGACCGGCCGGTGCCTGCCGATGCGGTGACGGCATCGGGCAGCGGCCTGGATCCGCACATCAGCCTCGGGAACGCCTTTTTGCAGGCGCCGCGGGTCGCTCACCATCGAGGAATGGATCGCCAGACCATGGTTGAACTCATTCAGGCGAACACCGAGGGCCGCGGCATCGGAATCCTCGGCGAGCCACGGGTCAACGTGTTGAAGCTCAATCTGGCCTTGGACCGGAAAAAGTGAGACCTGTCCGGAGTCAGATTCCGAACTGCTTGCGTTTGCGCCAGAGGGTGGCCTGGTCGATGCCCAGGACGTCGGCCGCTTCCTGTAGGGATTTGGTCGCGGCCAGCACCCGCCGGATGTGGTTTTCCTCGATTAAGGTCAGAGGCACCCGATCGCCTATCTGAATGGGTGGAAGGTGGGGCGAGACGGACTCCGGGAGATTTTCGACGCCAATAACATCCCCGGGGCAGAGAATGGCCGCGCGCTCGATCACATTGCGCAGCTCGCGGATGTTGCCCGGCCAGGGGTAGTTCCGCAGCGCCTGCAGCGCATCGTCCGAGAATCCCCGAAAGACCTTGTGGTTCTGCGCGCCGAAAAATCCCAGCATGGTCGTAGCCAGAAGCTCCGTGTCGTCCGGCCGGTCGCGCAGAGGCGGAAGTTCAATCTGAATCACATTGAGCCGGTAGTAGAGATCCTCCCGGAACCGGCCCGCTTTGACCGCTTGCTCCAGATCGGCATTGGTGGCCGCCAGGATGCGGACATCCGCCTTGCGGGTGCGCTGGCCACCCACCTGCTCGTATTCGCGGTCCTGGATGAAGCGCAGCAGCTTGGGCTGGATGGTATGCGGAAGCTCCCCGATCTCATCGAGAAAGAGAGTGCCGCCCTCGCAAGCCGCGACCCGGCCCGGGTTGTCCCGCAGCGCTCCGGTGAAGGCGCCCTTCACATGCCCGAACAGCTCGCTTTCGAGCAGCTCCGGGCTCAGGGTCGGGCAGGAGATGATTCCGAGCGGCTTGGACGCCCGCTGACTCCAGGCGTGGATGGCGTGCGCCAGGACGCTCTTGCCGGTGCCGCTCGGCCCCCGCAGCATGAGAACGGCTTCGGAAGGCGCCACCTGCCGGGCCAACTCGATGGCCCGCTGCATTCCGGAATGGTGGGACTTGAAGAGAATTTCCGGGTGCACCCGTTCCAGGTCTTCCTGGAGCCTGGAAATGCGCTGTTCCATGGCGTGCAGGGTCGCGATGCGCTCCGTCACCAATGCCACCTGGTCGGGTTTGAAGGGCTTGGGAATGTAGTCGGTCGCCCCGCGCCGGATAGCTTCCACGGCGGTGTCGACGGAGGCGTAGGCGGTGATGACCACGATTTTAAGCCAGGGGCAGGCGGCCCGCAGGGCAGAGATCAGGTTCATGCCGCTTTCAGTCCCCAGCCTCAAGTCGACAAACGCCTGAGCATCCGTTGCATTGCCGACGGCGGTCACCCGGTGGCCGTAACCTTCCAGGCAAATCCCGAGGGTTTTGCGGATGTTGGGCTCGTCGTCGATGACGAGGATATTCAACGGTCCGGGCTTATGATCCGCAGGCTTTTGCATGAATGCTCTCATGTGGCGGAAGGGGTCTGGCAACCGACAGACTCTAACATCGGCGCTATTTGCTGTAAAGCGTGAGGAATCAAAATCGTCATCCCCCATGCTGGAGGGCGTTGGCTTGACACTCCGCCATATCGAGTTTATAAGTACTACACATGATAAAGGGGAGTAGCAGCTACCTGCGGTACCAGAGGTAGTCCATTCTCCGACATTTCGGTGGATCAATCCACCCGGAATTGGAATTGCTGCAGTACTGCAGTTTTTGCCAGACCTTTATCCCTTGCATTTGGTTGCAGCGGGTAAAGGTTTTTCTTTTACCTGCAATGGCACCATATTGGAGGTAAAAGACTGATGCACGCCAATTCGTATTGCTGCTTTTATACCCGATTCCTTATCCGGCAACCGCGTCCTCCCACTTCCGTTCGTCATTTCAATAAATTTCAGGCGATGCTTCCTCCTCTTGCCGAAGGCCAGCGGTCTGCAAATGGAAGCCCAGCCAACCGCTACAGGCGTCGTGTGATTTCTGCTGAGTGCAAAATTCGTCCAACATAGGGATAGGAGACTCGTCAATGATTCAAAAATCAGACCTGCTGACATCATCCGACAAGGAGATAGCCCCCGGCTGGTATACGCTGTCGTGCGAAGCCGTCTTCTCAAAGCTGAAATCTTCTCCTTTGGGTTTGACCCATGCAGAGGCATCTAAACGCCTGGCTGAATTTGGCCTGAACGAGCTGCAGGCAGCCAGGCGCATCTCGCCCTGGCGAATACTGCTAGAGCAGTTCAAAAACATCCTCATACTGATCCTCATAGCTGCAACGGTG
>JALOPB010000201.1 GCA_025454115.1 Desulfobacterales bacterium
CGAGGTGGTGGAGGCCGTCATCAAGAAGCTCGATATCCCGCGTTCGATGGTCTACATCGAATCCCTGATCATGGAGATCAACGCCACCAAAAGCCTGGATCTCGGCATCAAATGGCAGCTCTTCGACCGGACCAACGTGAACAACAGCAATGTGGTTTACGGGAGCACCTTCAGCGGCAGCGGGGCTCTTGACGCCGCTGCCAATCTCCTGAGCCCGACCGGGCTGGCCGTCGGGGTGCTGACCGAGCCGTTTACCTTCGGCGGAATCACCTTGTCCAACATCGGCGCCATCATCAACGCCGTCAAGACCGACGACAATTTCCGCATCTTGTCCACCCCGCAGATCCTGACCACCGACAACGAAGAAGCCCGCATCACGGTGGGCGAGAACCGGCCCTTTCAGACCCGCGCCACCACCGACGGGCCGCAACGTGCGCCTGAAGCTTTCGCTGGAGGTGACCAACCTGGACCGGGTCGCCACCACGGCCACCACCGCCACCCGGCCGGTCACCCAGAAGCGCACGATCGAGACCACCGTACTGGTCCAAGACAATCACACCATCGTCATCGGCGGATTGATCGACGACAACCGCAACGAAAATGAAACCAAGGTACCGGGGCTCGGCGACATTCCCCTGCTGGGGTGGCTGTTCAAGACCCAGAGCAACGCCGATCAGAAGACCAATCTCTATGTTTTTCTCACTCCCCGGGTCATCAAGAACCCCGATGAAGCCGACCGGCTGGTATCTGGCAAGAAAGAAATCCCGGACAAGAAAGACCTGCCGACCTCCATCCCCGAGAGGCTCAAAGAGGGTGAGATCAAGCTTTACAAGGACAACTGAACCCGACCGAAGGCACCATGAACCCACTGGCGGACATATTGAGCTCGCGCTTCGGCGTCGACAGCGAAGCGCTGCTTGCAGCCGAACGCACCCGAGCGGAAAAGGGCGGGCAACTCGGCGAAATCCTCCTTCAGCAGAAGACGATTACCGAAACCCAGCTGCTCAGGGCCCTGGGCCATCAGTTCGATGTCCCCTTCTGGCCCAAGCTGCCGCTCAACGATATCGACGCCGGGCTGGTTTCCAAGGTTCCGATCCAGTTTTTAAAGAAGCACTCCCTGGTCCCGCTGAGCTACCGCCGGCCGCTGACCGCCCAGGAGTGCGGCCTGGAGGAAGAAGACCTGGTGAATCCCGGCCAGCCGCCCAGCGAAGGCGGCTGCGTGATTGCCATCCGCGACCCTCTGTATTTTCAGGCGCTGGACGATTTGGTGCGGATCCTGGATATTCCGGATTATCAGCTGGTGCTTTCAAGCCGCGACGCCATTCTGTCGGCCATCAATCTGCAGTACGACCTGCACCGGGATTCCGCCGAGCAGCTGGTCCAGAACATGGAGGAGAACAGCAGCACCATCATTACCGAAATCGAGGAGACCGCCGACCTCCTGGACGATACCAGCGACGCGCCGATCATCAAGCTGGTCAACCACATCATTTCCCAGTCCATCAAGGCGCGTGCGAGCGACATCCACTTCGAGCCCTATCAGAACAGCTTCACGGTGCGCTACCGGGTGGACGGCATCCTTTACGACCTGCTGACCCCGCCGCGGTGGATCCAGCCAGCCCTGATCTCACGGGTCAAGGTCATGGCCAAGATGAACATCGCCGAAAAGCGCCTGCCCCAGGACGGCCGCTTCGACGTGCGCGTCGGCGACCAGGACATCGACGTACGCGTTTCCACCATACCCACCTCCTTCGGCGAGCGCCTGGTGCTACGGCTGCTGAACAAATCCGGCTCGCTGCTGGAGCTGCCGGACCTGGGGCTGTCGCCGCAGCGCATGAACACGCTGCAAAAGCTCGCCGCCGCTCCGAACGGCATCATCCTGGTCACCGGCCCCACCGGCAGCGGCAAGACCACGACCCTTTACGCGATCCTGCAATCCATCAACAAGCCGGGCATCAACATCATCACCATCGAAGACCCGGTGGAATACCAGATGAAGGGGATCAGTCAGATCCAGGTCAATCCCAAGATCGACCTCACCTTCGCACGCGGGCTGCGCTCCATCGTTCGGCAGGACCCGGATGTCATCCTCATCGGCGAAATCCGCGACAAGGAGACCGCGGAAATCGCCGTGCAATCGGCCCTGACCGGCCACCTCGTGTTCTCGACCCTGCACACGAACGACTCGCCCAGCGCCATCACGCGGTTGGTCGACATCGGCGTCGAACCCTTCCTGATCTCCTCCTCGGTTCTGGCTGTGTTCGCCCAGCGTCTCGTGCGCGTGCTGTGCGCCGCATGCAAGCAGCCCTACCAACCGAAAACCGTTTACCTGCAGAGCATCGGCCTGCGGCCGGAGCAGTTCGCGGATAAACCCGTCTTCAAGGCAGTCGGATGCGAGAAATGCTTCCAAACCGGATACCGCGGTCGGATCGGCATTTTCGAAATCATGGTGATGAGCGAGGAGCTGAAGACCCTCATCCTCCAGACCTACGACTCCAACCGCATCAAGGCGCTGGCGATCCAGGAGAGAATGATCACCCTGCGCGACGACGGGATCGAAAAAGTGCTGGACGGGGTGACGACGCTGGAAGAAGTCCTTCGGGTGACTCAGGGGTAGTCGCAAACGACAAGCTCTGCAGTTTCAGAATCCTAACTCCGCACGATTCATCTGCTCGTCTCAAACCCGTTCCATCCGATCCGGTCAGCAATCCCCGGGCAAATAGAGCGTGTGCTTTCCACTCGTGCGGTTGGGGCTGATATAGACGGTGTGGGTGCCGGTCGGGGATTCGACCTCCCCGACATAGGGGTAGTCGCCCGGTTCTGTTTGTTCCGCTTTCTTGAAGATGCCCAGCGCTGCCGAAAACAGCTCGCTGACCTGCGGGGAGATCATCCGCCCGCCAAAGGCATTTGGGACGAGATAGCCCAACCGTTCCAGGAGGTTCGTGGTGACATGGCTGATGGGTCCGGCGCCATAAACGGCGTCCACTGCCGTCAGCGGGAATAAGATGCCGTCCCGCACGGCGCGTTTGTCGGTAGAAGAAAAATAGATGGTGAAATCTTTTTTCATGCCCGTTCGGTCTGCCGGCTGAGCCACGTCCGGCACCGGGTAGGAACCCCCGGAATCTGGCGGGTGCCTGCCGGGTTCGGAAACACGCCCGTTCACCCGAAATTGGTCTTAATAAAATTATACCATGAAGATGGCTGATCCGCACCAGCAAAAACAAAATGAGCCAACCAGCCGGATCGGGAACAACCGTTGCTCACCCATGCTGTCTTGATAACTGGTCATATCGTTCGGCCTCGGCCCGACGCTCGCGCTTCCGGCAGCCGTCCGCGTAAATCCTGCATTTTCGTTTCAGAACCGCCGTCGCGGCCATCCGCTGCGCCGCGCTGAGGCATCCGTCTGCAATCAGCTTCGCGATGGATTCGATCCGGTATCGATCGAGCCCCGGGACGCGCGAGAGTTGGTCGGCATGACCGCCGCGCTTGACGATGAGCGGCGTTTCGATCAACCCCACCGGATAGCGGCAGCTGACCCGCAACCAGAGGTCGTAATCCTCGCAGGCCGGCAGCCGCTCGTTAAAAAGGCCCACCCGATCGAACAGCTCGCGACGCAGCATGACCGCGGAAGGACTCACCAGGCAAAGCTCCAGCGAAGGCTCGAAGATCATGCCGCCCCGTTTTTGGTGCCGCCTGCCGGGGTTCACTCGACTGCCATTTTTCACCCAGAGTTCCTCGGTCTGGCATATGAGGCTCTCCGGGTTCTGCCGGAAGAATTCGACCTGGCGCGCGAGTTTGCCCGGCAGCCATAGATCGTCGGAGTCCAGAAAGGCGATCAGCTCTCCCCGGCTGCCGGCAATGCCAGCGTTGCGGGCGGCGCTGACGCCGCGGTTTTCCTGGCGCAGCACCCGGATCGAATCGCCGTATGGTTGAAGCAGCTGCGGTGTCTCATCACGCGAACCGTCGTCAACGACAATCAGCTCGAAACCTCTAAATTCCTGCGCCAGCACGGAGTCCACCGCCTCCCGCAGGCACCCGGCGCGGTTGTAAGTAGGGATGATGACGGAGACCTGTGGAGGATCCACCCTGAGATTCATGATTGTTTGGGCTGCCCTTTTCAGAAAGGCGGAAGTCGGAAGGTGGAAGGTGGAGGAAAGACAAAAAACATCATCTTCCTTCCGACCTCCGCATTCCAACTTCCCCCTTTCTTTTTTTCCGCCTTCCACCTTCCGCCTTCCAACTTCCTATGCCATCCTCTCGATCTCCCCGATCTTCTCCTCCAGTCGCTTGGGGGACATCGGCCCGACGGTCTTCAGCTCCTGGGCGAAGATCGATACGTTATACTCCTCGATCATCCAGGCCAGCTCTTCCAGGGCGTGTCGTTTACCCGCCGAAGACTGCGGGCCGAGCGTTTGCAGCATGACCCGCAGCCGCTCGACATATTTCTGCGGTCCCTGCGACTTGGCCCGATCTTTTTCAGGGTCAACGAGCGCCCGGCGGGCCCGGATGGACAGGGCGCGCAGATACCGTTCAAGGTGTACGAGCCGGGGCCGATCATAAAGCGCAATGAAGT
This sequence comes from Desulfobacterales bacterium, assembly GCA_025454115.1. Lineage (GTDB taxonomy): Bacteria > Desulfobacterota > Desulfobacteria > Desulfobacterales > SpSt-501 > SpSt-501. The sequence continues at coordinate 4,574 of JALOPB010000201.1, forward strand.
TTTGCGGAACCAGGTGCGAAATCGCTTCGGTGAGCTGGCCATGGATAGCGGCCAGCGGCCCCCGGCCGCCGGCCAGAGCGGCGATGTCGGCACGGGCGACGGCATAAGTCTGGACGACCGGAATCACGGCATAGAGCAGGTCGCGGCCCGCTGCGAGGAGCTTCGGCGCGGAAGCGGCGGCGTATTCGTTGAACGCTTTTTCCGAGCGCACGTCAACGGCAAACAAATCCTGGATCACCCGCTCGGCCATGGCGTCCTCCAGATGCCGGGCCCCACCGAGCGGACGCGCCGCCGGATGAAGCTCTTCCGGCAGCGCCAGACTGCGCCTGAGAAATTTCACGTCACGGCCGCAGTGCAACGCCAGCAGGGCCGCCACAGCCCTCGGGTGGACGGCCAGCGCCTGATCCCGTCTGGCGAACAGTTTCAGATCGATCCGGTCCGACTGCACGCGAAGGGCCGGATAGGCTGCCCAGGCCGTACGCTCGCCCGCCGGGCTGGTAATAACCTCCGGCAGGTCCCCGAAGTCCCAGCGGGTGATCCCGATGCGCTCCCAGAGCTGCCGCACGTCCGATGGAACCCGGCTCGCCGTCGCCTGGAGCCGCAGAATGGCCGGATCCCGGCCGGAACCCAGCTCACGGCCGTCCGGCGCTGTAACCGTCACCCGCATCTGCAGATGATCCGGAAGCGCCGCCACGGGCCAGGCCGCCGCCGGCACGTCGACACCGAAACGGCGGTGCACGAATTCTCCCAAGGCGGACAGCAGCGGCCCGTGGCCGCGGGGCATCTCGGCCACGATGACATCCACGGTATCCTTGAGCGGCATCAGCCGGGTGCGCAGGGCCTTTGGCAGCGCCTTCAGCAGCAACGCCACCTTCTCTCGCAAAAGGCCGGGCACGAGCCAGTCCAGCGCCGCGGGCGGCACAGCGGCGGCCAGACCGGATGGAACCTGCAGCGTCACACCGTCGGCCTCGCCACCGGGTTCAAAGCAATAGCGCAGCCCGAACGACTGCTCTCCGGCCTTCAGCCGCTCCGGGTAAAGGTCCAGTTCGGCCGGCTCCGGGCGGTAGTTCATCAGGTCGTCCTCCGCCATGCGCAGAAAGTCGTCTCCCCCGTGCTGCCGGATCAGACGGCTGAGACGGCGGACGTCATAGACCTCGGCCAGTCGACTCCGGTAGAAACCACCAAGGGCCTCCTCGCTTACGAGTAGATCCCGGCGGCGCAGCCGCTCCTCGATCGCCCGGACCTTGGCGATCATGGCCTGATTGTGTACCATGAATGCAAAGGGTTTTCCCAGTTCTCCGGCGATCAATGCTTGCCGGATGAACAGGTCCGTAGCGGCGGCGGGGTTGACCCGGCCATAGGAAACGGTGCGCGCCGGAACGATCACCAGTCCGAAAAGCGTCACCTGCTCGGTGCCCACCACCTCGCCGCGCTTCGCATCCCAGCGGGCGTCGCGAACGCTGGTGCGGCAGAGGCCGCCACCCGCCGCTTCCAGCCAGCCGGCGTCGATGGACGCCACTGTCCGCGCGAACAGCCGCGAGGTCTCTACCATCTCGGCCGCCACGATCCATTCGCCGGCCTTGTTGAACAGACCGGACCCCGGAAAGATCATGGCCTCGCGACCCCGCGCGGCGCGGTAGAGGTTCTTATCCTTTTTCTGGGCGATGTTGGAAAGAAAACCGCTCAGAACCGCGCGGTG
>JALOPB010000202.1 GCA_025454115.1 Desulfobacterales bacterium
CGGGACGGATCTCGGCTACGAGGGATTTCTGGCCTATGCGCGCCGCCATCCGAACGACGAGTTCATGCGCCGGCATCTGCTGCGCATCATCGGCGGATGGGACGAGCCTCATCTGAAGGCGCGCATCGCCGATCTCGACCCGGAGGACCTGTTCCTCCAGGCGCTGCTGTGGGAGGCGTCCCGGGTCAGCTCCCATCCGAAGCAATACCAACGGAATTTCCCCCTGAAAACGCTCAATCCGCTGGTTGCGCACACGCCTCTGGTCGATCTCAAAACGCATCTGCTTAGGGATCGCGGCCGGCACCGGAAATGGATCGCGCTGTTCCGTGAAAACATTCTTGAACACCGGCCGTTGCCGGACCCTGACACCATCGGCTGGGCGGCGCCGGTCACCGAAGCACGCATTAGAAACATTCTGGAACCGCAGTTGACGTTAAAGCAGATAGTGGAGCAACCCCGAACGCCTTCGGAAAATGCTGCTGCGCAAGCACCGGGTCCGGAGCAGGTGCACGCCCTGGCGCTGGAGCGGCTGCGGCAGGCCGGTGTATCCGTGGGGCATGAGATGCGCCACACGTCGTCGCTCAGTCCGATCGCCTTGTTGCGGCGCTGGCAGATGAGAATCGCGGTCAACAGCGGCCGGCATGATTTTGGGCTGTCCGGTGAACTCACGGCCTACGGCCGAGGGATCGATTTCGAGGCGGCGTGTTATGGAGGTGGTCGAGCGCTGCTCATCCTTCGCCAGCTTCGACGGCCGGGGCCCGTCCGGATACGCCGATCCCCCGAACGTGATTCACGGCCGCCTCTCGGACCTGCGCAAAGACCGGGTGGCCGCGCTCGACCCCAACGACCTGGCCCTGGAGGCGCCTTACCGGGACGAGCCGCTTTACTGGCTGCAAGCCCAGGAGCAGACTCTGACCGGATTCCGATCGATATTCATCCCGGCCCAATGCGTGTTTCTTTTCTGCAACCTGGACGAGATCAAGCTTTTCTCGGCGCTCGGTTCCACCGGATTAGGCGCCGGCGTGACGATGGCGGGCGCCAGGCTCAGCGCGCTGAGCGAGGTCGTCGAGCGGGACTGCGAGGGAACGACCCCCTTCGACCGGGTGTTTTGTTTTGAAATTGAAACTCAAGATGAGCGCCTGGCGGCCTTGCTGGATAGCTATCGCGCCAACGGCATCCACCTCCAGTTCCAGGACCTGACGCCCGCCATGGGGCTGCCTTGCTGCAAATGCTTCGTCGTATCATCCGACGGCCGGATCGCCAAAGGCACGGGCGCCCATCTGGACGCCCGGCGGGCGCTGCTCGCCGCGCTCACCGAGACTCCTTTTCCGTACCCCGGAGGCCCGCCGTCGCGGCCGGCCATGCAGGGTCTCGTGCGGGTGCCGGTCGAAGCCCTGCCCAATTACGCTTGTGGCGATCCCGAAGCGGATCTGCGGGCGATGGAAACGCTTCTGCTCGCCAACGGATTCCGCCTGATCTACGCCGACCTCACCCGCAGCGACATCGGGCTGCCGGTGGTGCGGGCGATCGTGCCGGGCATGGAAATCCTGGCCGATTTCGATCGCCACTCACGGGTCCACCCCCGGCTTTATGCCAACTACCTCAAGCTGGCCGCTATGAAGTTAGCGTCCTCATCGGGACGGTAAGGAGGGTGTCATGTGTCGTTTTTGTTCTGCACTATTAGGGGTTGCAATCCTCCTGATCATCGGCGGAGTCGCCGCCGCGGGCAGCGAGCAGGCCCTTAAGCTCCGCAGCCAGAACGGCTTATCCGAATTCACTCCTCCGGAGCGGTTCCTGTCAGGCAACTTCCTGGCGGACGAGACCGATCCGGCCTACATCTTCGGCAATGTCAGAGATTTTGCCCGATCGCTCTCCTGCCCGGCCGTCTGGCTGATCGAGGAGAGCGAACGCAAACGTTTCGAGGCTCTGGCTCCGCAGTCGGGTCCGGTCGAGTATTCGATTTACCTGGAGGCGGACTGCCCAGACAGAGTCACCTATTATGTCTTCGTTGACCGTTCTTTCAACCCCGCCCAGTGGCTGGAATGGCGACGGCAATTCCACAAGAACAAGGCCGAACCTCACTACAAGGAAGCCAAGACCAGCCTGGAGCAGGCCGCCCAGAACGGGGTTGCAGTGGATGCGGAGCTGCGCTTTGTAGTGCTCAACGGCGACCTGTTGCTGAAACGGCCGGAGGATATTCTCGTCGGCGATCTGAAATTCAAGCCGATCTACGATCTTAAAAACAACCAGGCGTTGGCCAAGTAACCTGAAACGAACCGGACGTTGACCCTTTTACGGCTGGAGGAAATCGTGATGGATCAGACCATGAAACAAAATGGATTGACGCGCCGCGGATTCATCAGAACCGTCGGATTCGGCGGCGCGGCAGCCGCCGCCTTGGGCATCCCGGGGGGTGTTGACGCCCAAGCCCCGGCCGCTGCACAGGCCGCAGGCATGCCCAGACGCAAGCTTGGAAAAACAGGGGCCGAGGTGTCGATCCTGTGCCTGGGCGGCATGTTCGACACGATCAACAATCAGCTGCTGTTGCGGCAGGCCTACAATTGGGGGGTGACTTACTGGGATACGGCCGAGGGTTACGGCAACGGCCTCAGCGAGGAGGGGTTCGGCCGCTTTTTCACCCGTTACCCGGAAACCCGCAAGAACATTTTTCTCGTGACCAAGTTCCGCACATCCCCGCCCGACAAACTGAGCGAAGCTCTGGACAAGGGGCTGAAGCGGCTGTCCACGGACTACGTGGACGCCTTTTTCACCCACGGGATCAGCGAGTTCAGCCAGATCACGGGGGTCCGCGACTGGGCGGAGCAGATGAAGAAGACCGGCAAAATCAGATTGTTCGGGTTCAGCACGCACACGAACATGGAGGACTGCCTGCTCGCCGCCGCGACGTCCGGATGGATCGACTCGATCATGTTCACCTACAACTTCCGTCTCATGAACGCTCCGAAAATGAAGGAGGCGGTGGATGCGTGCGCACAGGCGGGAATCGGCCTGACTTCCTTCAAGACTCAGGCAGGCGGGCAGGTCAAGCCGGACAGCGAAACCGAGTTCAAGCTGCTCCAGAAATTCCTGGATAGAGGTTTCACCGACAAGCAGGCCAAGCTCAAAGCCGTGTGGGAAAACCCGCACATCGCCGGCATCTGTTCGCAAATGCCCAACCTGGCTTATCTGTCGGCCAACGTGGCCGCAGCCCGCGATCTGACGGCGCTCTCAAAAACCGATCGCGAAATGCTCGATCGTTTCGCCCATGAAACCCGATCGGGCTATTGCGCCGGCTGCGGCCGCATCTGTCAGGCGGCCGTGGGCGGGAAGGTGCCGGTAAACGATGTCATGCGCTGCCTGATGTATTACCGGGACTACGGCGACCGCGAGCTGGCCCGGGAAGTCTTTGCCGGGCTGCCGGAGGCGGTGCGGTCGCAGATAGCCGACCTGGATTACTCCAGGGCTGAAGAAGCCTGCCCGCAGGGTCTGGCCATCGCTGATCTCATGGCCGAGGCCTCCCGGCTGCTGGCCTAGCGCCGGCGAGGTGATATCCTTATTCGGGGAACTCCCAGCTCATCTCCATCGCCAGCCAGTGCGGTAAGAGCATAATGGAGCGGGAGTAATCAATCCCTGCAGCTTCAATGTCGGCCCTCAACGGCTTTGCCAACGGCTGCGTCACGTGCAAAATGGACATGAGCGCTATGGGTGCGGGTTCGCTCGACGGTTCCCTATACGCCCGACGGCAGGCGGAGGGGTCCGAGCTAACGAAGTGGGTGCGGCATATGATGGGCCGGACCGGGTAGACGCTGCAGGCGCAGTCCACCAGCAGCGGGCAGCAGGGCTCATTATCGGAAAGCCCCGCCCGGTCGACGGGAGAAAGCCCCTTCCGCTGGATCCCGTCCAGCGCCAGCCACTGTTGGGTCCGCCGCTTTAGGCTACGGATCTGAGGCATCGAGAACATACGCTTTATATACTGGGTCAACGCGTGGGCCTCGGCCGGATTCATTTGAATATGCTGCCCGCAACAGCTGCAACAGCCTCGTTTACAGTTGGAAACGACGCCTTCCTCGCCGCGCAGCCGGCCGAGCTCTCGCTCCGTGGCTGCATCGACGCGATCGTACACGTCCCGCACCCGCCGCTCCCGCGGCGTAATGGGGATGCTGGCTCGGTATCGCTGAATCGATGCCATGCTTCTTTCCGCCAGGGCCGGGCGCTGCCTTACAGCAGCCCCGTCCGCTCATCGTGGAACTCGACAGCCGCAAAGAAACGCTCGTAGTTTCTGCGGTTAAACCAACCCAGGTATTCATCGTCCGGGCGCGTGCGCGCTTCCAGCCCTTTCCAGACGTCCGCCGGCATGTCCCAATCTGCGTTTTCCAGATTGGCTTTGAGCTGGTCGACGCTCTTGACCCCGATAATGACCGAGCTGACGAATTTGCGCCCCAGGGGCCAGCCGATAGCCAGGCGGGTCATGGGAACCCCGGATTCCAATGCCACTTGCTCCAGAAGGTCAGCAATGCGGAAGCCCTGCGCGTTCCAGAAGCGCGGACCGTCGACCTGGGTACGAAAGAAATGCCGCGTGCCCGGTGCCGGGTCGCGCATACCCTTGTATTTCCCGGTCAACAGCCCGGCCCCCAAGGGGCTGTAGGCGGTCAGGCCGATTCCGTGGTCCACCAGGGCCGGAATGAGCTCGCGCTCCAGCTCCCGATGGATCAGGCTGTAGATGTACTGGCCGGCCCTCAACGGTTCCAACCCCATCCGCTCGGCCACACCGGCTGCTTTGGCGGCCTGCCAGCCGAAAAGGTTGCTGCACCCCAGGTAGCGAACCTTGCCCTGCCGTACCAGGTCATCCATGGCCCTCAGGGTTTCCTCGTAAGAGGTGACCGGGTCGGGACCGTGAAGATAATAGAGGTCCAGATAGTCGGTCCTCAGCCGCTTGAGGCTGGCCTCGCAGGACGCCATGACGTGCTTGCGCGACAGACCGGACTGATTGGGCCTCGGGCCCATGGGGAAATAGCACTTCGAAGCAATGACCAGGTCGTCCCGGTTCACATGCGGGAGGAAAAATCCGACGATCTCCTCCGCCCGCCCGCCCGCGTAAACATCCGCACAGTCGATGAAGTTGCCGCCGGCGTCCAGGTAGGTCTTGAGGATATCATGGGCTTCGGATTCGGTGCAGCCCCAGTTGTCCGTTCCAAAAGTCATGGTACCCAGGGCGATTCGCGAAACCATCAATCCGGAACCGCCCAAAAACCGATACTTCATAGGGATCCTCCTTCTTCTTTAACGGTGAGCGGGCATTGTGGCAGGAGCTGGCGGAATCAGCTTCGGTTCAGTTCGGCCTTGATGGCCACCGCCAGGTTTTGAACCGTGTACGGCTTTCTGAGATAGCCGCCCGCGCCGAGCCGCTGGGCGGTTCGAACCCGTTCGGTTTCCGCATAGCCGCTGGTGATGATGGCCTTCTGGTGAGGATTGGATACCTTGACACGGTGGTAGGTTTCAAGTCCGTCGATGCCCGGGTCCATGATCATATCCAAGACCAGCAGGTCCGCCTTTTCATGCTTGAGAAACTCGACCGCCTGCTCGCCGCTGTCAACGGACTTGGCGACGTAACCGAGCTGGGTGATGATTTTGGCTGCGATTTCACGCTGCTCGTTCATATCATCCACCACCAGAATCGTTTCACCGGCGCCCTTGTACGCATCTAGGGACGGCTCCAGCGCCGGCCTGGAATATGACTCGCGCGTGGCCGGGAAAAAAGCCGTGACCTCGGTACCGCGGCCTTCGACGCTGCGGACATCGATGCGTCCCTTGTGGTCCTGCACCGTGCCCCATACCACCGCCATGCCCAGACCGGTGCCGCTGCGTCCCATTTTCTTCTTCGTGAAGAAGGGTTCAAAAATTCGCTGCAAATCCTCAGAAGGGATGCCGACGCCTGAATCCGAAACCTGCAGCATCACGCTTTCATCCGGCCCGTTCTCCAGCGGCCTCTTCATGGCAGCGTCCTGATAGCGGTTCTTGGTGACGATTTTGATGGTTCCACCTTCCGGCATGGCTTCGGCGGCGTTGGACACCAGGTTCATGATCGTTTTCGAAAGATGAATCGGGGATCCCTTGACGTTCAGCAGGTCCGGCGCCAGACGGGTTTCGATGTCCACGAACGGGTGAAAGCTTTTCAAGCGCTTATATTCAAGGCTCAGCAGGTATTCTGACACCAGATCGTTCAGATTTATGATTTCCTCGACCGGAACCCCGCGGCGGGCCAGCGTCAGCAGGTCCTGAACGATGGCGGCCGCCTTTTTCCCGGATTCCTGGATGACCTCAATGGGCCTTCGCAGCGGGCTGTCCTTGGGTATGTCCATCAGCAGGAGGTCCGGATAGCTGACGATTCCGGACAGCACGTTGTTCAGGTCGTGGGCGACGCCTCCGGCCAGGGTGCCCAGGGCCTCCATTTTCTTGGAACGGGCCAGGCTCTCACGCAGTTCCGCTTTTTCTTGTTCGGCCTTATATCGCTCGGTGATGTCCCGGGTCACGCCGAGGATGCCGATGGGGTGGCCGGTATCGTCCAAGAGGAAAGATGCCGTGACCTCGACTTTAACG
>JALOPB010000020.1 GCA_025454115.1 Desulfobacterales bacterium
CCGCTATGATCGGAGAACAGCTATAGATCCGCCAGCCTGGTGGTTGGGTATCTTGGTGTTTGGATAGAACCGAAGCGCCGGATACCCAAATACCCAACCTGTCGACACCCGAACGCCGCTGGTTTCTTGGTATCGCGGCGCAGGACGCGCTACCCTCGGAAAGGAGACGCCCACCTTGAGAAGACCATTGATTGCCGGCAATTGGAAAATGTACAAAACCTCTGCGGAAGCGGTGGATTTCGTCCGCCAATTGGCTCCGTTGGTCAACGGCGTCAATGATCGGGATATCATGATCGCACCGGCGTTCCCGGCGCTGGAAGCGGCCGCCGCTGCGTTGAAATCCACCGCCATCGCTCTGGGCGCCCAGGATCTGTTCTGGGAGGCTGAAGGGGCCTTTACCGGCCAGGTGGCGCCCCGGATGCTGGCTGCCTGCGGTTGCCGCTACGTCATCATCGGCCACTCCGAACGCCGACAGTACTTCGGGGAAACCGACGAAACCGTCCGCCGCAAACTCCAGGCGGCGGTGCAGGTCGGACTCATTCCGGTCATGTGCGTCGGCGAAACGGAAAAGGAGCGGGAGGCCGGCCAAACCTTTCCAATTCTTGACAAACAGCTCCAAAATGGTTTAAAAGGATTGATTGCGGATGATCTGGCTTCGCTGGTGATCGCTTATGAGCCGGTGTGGGCCATCGGCACCGGTAAAACCGCCACCGCCGACCAGGCCCAGGAAGCCCACCGGTTCATCCGATCCCAGGTCGCGCAGTTGCTCGGCTTTCCGCTCGCCGATGCAACGCGGATTCTTTACGGCGGCAGCGTCAAACCGGAAAACATCGCCGAGCTCATGGCCATGGCCGATATCGACGGCGCCCTGGTTGGAGGCGCCAGCCTGAAACCGGATTCATTCAGCAGGATAGTAAAATTCAGCTGACAAGCAGAAAGGTGGCGAAAGCCGGCCTATGACAGTCTTACTGGTAATCATCCATGTGATCGTGTGTGTCGCGCTCATCATGATCGTGCTCCTGCAGACCGGAAAGGGAGCCGACATCGGCGCGGCCTTTGGGGGCGGCGCCAGCAACACGCTTTTCGGGACCAGCGGCGCATCTACCTTCTTGAGCAAGGCAACCACGGTGGCTGCCGTCGTGTTTATGCTGACCTCCCTATCGTTGGCCTACCTGACCAGTCAGCGTCCATCAAGCTCGGTCGTTACCGAAGCCCCGGCCGCCGTCGAAACCAAGGCTCCGGACGCTGCTCCGGCGCCTGCCGCCACCGAATCCAAACCCGACGCACCGGCCAAGTCCCAGTAGGTCAACCATGACCCGAAACCTTTTTTGCCCAAGTGGTGGAACCTGGTAGACACGCTATCTTGAGGGGGTAGTGGGGAGACCCGTGCCGGTTCAAGTCCGGCCTTGGGCACCATCTATAGCGAATCATGAAGGGTCCCAGCAGGTAACTGGGACCCTTTGTGTTTCATTTGCATTTTAACAGGGCGATGGTTATAGTTTGCACCCATGAGCGCGCATAACGAAAAAATCCCTGATCCCAAAGAGCTTGAGAAGGAAATCGGCGAGTTTCTGTCTAAAAAATTCGGCGGTCACGTGAAGCTGTTGTCCCCGATGGTCTTAACCCAGGAGGCCGTCACCGGCAAGCCCAAGGAAACAGTCCGGGATAAGAGGAAGATTCAATTCAACCTCAAACCGGAGGACCTGATCGCCTACCTCGACCAGTACGTCGTGAAACAGGACCAGGCCAAGGCGATTCTCGCAACCAAAATCTGCACGCACTTCAACCGCATCCGTCGCACCCAGGAGGAACCGGACCAACTCGACGAAATGGCGGGGGGGATCAAGAATAACGTTCTCATGATCGGGCCGACCGGCGTCGGCAAGACCTACATCATCAAGCTCATCGCCGCCAAGCTCGGAGTGCCGTTCGTGAAGGGCGACGCCACCAAGTTCAGCGAAACCGGCTATGTCGGCGGCGATGTGGAGGATTTGGTGCGGGATCTCGTGCGCGAGGCCAACGACGACATTGAACTGGCCCAGCACGGGATTATCTACATCGACGAAATCGACAAAATCGCATCCGCAAAAAATCTGATCGGCGCGGATGTCTCCCGAACGGGAGTTCAACGGGCGTTGCTCAAGCCCATGGAGGAAACCGACGTCGACCTGAAGGTGCCCCACGACCCGATTTCGATGATGCAGGAGATCGAGCGCTTCCGCAAGACCGGCAAGCGCGAGAGGGTGGCGGTGAACACGAAGAACGTGCTCTTCATCATGAGCGGCGCTTTCACCGAACTGATTCCGATCATTCAGCGCCGCCTGCGCCGACAAGGGATCGGCTTTGGAGCCCGCATCGCCAGCACCCGGGAAGACGTCGATATCCTGAAGCATGTCAAGGCGGAGGATCTGATCGAGTTCGGCTTCGAGAGCGAGTTCGTGGGCCGGATTCCGGTCAAGGCGGTCTTCGACCCTCTCGGGCAGGAAGATCTTTACCAGATCCTCAAGAATCCGAACAACCCGATCGTTCTTGGCAAAAAGCTCGACTTCAGCGCCTACGGTATCCAGATCAAGTTTGAAGATGCGTTTCTGCGACGGATGGCCGAGCTGGCTTTCGCAGAAAACACCGGCGCCCGGGGACTCGTCAGCGTGATCGAGAAGGCCTTGCTGGACTTCGAGCGGGCGCTGCCGTCATCTGCCGTGAAACAGTTCGGAGTCACGTTGGAAGCCCTAACCGATCCCGCGGGAATGCTGCAACGCATGCGGTCGACACCCGACGACCCCGCTTGGCGCAAGGTCTTCGAACGCCTGGCGGATGAGGAGAAGGCCTCCATCAAGGACTATCTGCAGGCCAGCCGCAAGGGGCTTACCGAAAAATTCAGCCTCACCATGACCCCGGCCCGCATCGACATCGTGGCGAGCTACTACGTCAAGCATGTCCTGGATACCGGCAATGCCGTCCGCCGGATCAAGGGGTGTTACGACGAAATTAAGAATGCCGAGCTGTATTTTTTCAAAAACCACGACATCAACATCGTGCTCGAGGAGGATGCCATCGACTTCCTCATGGAAATGATCGTTGAATCGGCCTTCGAACTCAAGGACGTCTACCCACGGTTGAATGCCCATTTTGAGCACGGTCTGAAACTCGTAAGGGAGAAGACAGGGCGCAGCCGTTTTTTCATCAGCCGTAATGCGCTTATCAACCCCGAGGACTACATCCGCGCGATGATCACCGCTGCACCCGCTCAAGGATGAATCATGATCGGAATATCCAAGCTTTATTGCGGCACGGTCGAACCGTCCGATGCGCTGCGCTACGGACGGCATTCGTCCCAACTGCCGTCCCATCTCCTGCAATTTTCAGCCGATAAGAAACCGGTGGTAGTGTGGAACGTGACCCGCCGCTGCAACCTGCGCTGCGTGCACTGCTATGCTCATGCGAAGGAAGAGGCCGGCGCCGATGAGCTCACCACCGATCAGGGCCGAACCCTGCTCGATGATCTGGCTGCATTCGGCGTTCCGGTGGTGCTCTTTTCCGGTGGCGAGCCGCTGGCACGCAGGGACCTGCCGGAACTCGCCGACTACGCCGTCGGCAAGGGCATGCGCGCCGTCATTTCAACCAACGGCACGCTGATCACCGCAGCCGTCGCCCGAACGCTGAAAAACATCGGCTTGTCCTACGTGGGGATCAGCATCGACGGAATGCAGGAGGTGAACGACCGCTTCCGGGCGGTGCCCGGGGCCTTCCAGGCCGCCCTAAACGGCATCCGCAACTGCCAGGCCGCCGGAATTAAGGTCGGCCTGCGGTTTACCATCAACCGCTTCAACGTTCAGGAGATTCCCGGCATCTTCGACCTCATCGAGGAGATGGACATTCCGCGGGTGTGCTTCTATCACCTGGTCTATGCCGGCCGAGGATCGGAACTGGTAAAGGAGGACTTGAGTCCCGAGGAAACCCGCCGGGCCCTGGACCTCATTATCGATCGTACCCGGCGGCTGCACGACCAGGGCAAGCCCAAGGAGGTGCTCACGGTCGACAACCACGCCGACGGACCGTATCTCTACCTGCGGATGCTGAAGGAAGATCCCGAGCGCGCCAAGGAGGTGCTGGAATTGTTGAAGTGGAACGAAGGCAATAATTCCGGCCGCGGCATCGGCTGCGTGAGTTGGGACGGTGCCGTGCATGCCGACCAGTTCTGGCGGCATTACAGTTTCGGCAACGTGAAGGAGCGCCCGTTTTCAGAGATCTGGATGGACACGTCGAACCCGTTCATGCGCCAGTTAAAGGATAAAAAAAAGTATGTGAAGGGGCGCTGCGCGGACTGTCGCTGGCTGGACGTCTGCGCGGGGAACTTTCGCGTGCGGGCCGAAGCCGTCAGCGGAGACGTCTGGGCGCCGGATCCAGCCTGCTACCTCACCGACGAGGAGATCGCGCTGGCGCATACGCCTACCAGCTGCGAGCAGCTGGAGTTTTAAGTGTTACGTTTTAGGTTACAAGAAGAACCATGAAGTAATTATGCAATTTCTTTTCAACTACTTAAAACTTAACACGTAGAACTTATAACTTTTTTTGCGGAGCAAAAAACATGTTATTCCCCGACTACCGCCCTCGCCGGATGCGCCAGAATGACGCCTTTCGCCGCATGATCCGCGAAACCGTCCTAACCCCGGACGACCTGGTCCTGCCGCTCTTCACCATCGGCGGCAAAAACATCCGGAACCCGATCGCCTCCATGCCCGGGCATTTCCAGCTCTCCGTCGACAATCTGGTGAAGACCGCACGTGACGCCCATCAACTCGGAATCCCGGCCGTGATTGTCTTCGGTGTGCCGGATCGTAAGGATCCGTTGGCGACGTCGGCTTATGCCAACGACGGCATCGTCCAACGCGCCGTCCGGGCTCTGAAGGATGCCTTGCCGGAACTGGCCGTGATCACCGATGTGTGCCTGTGCCAGTACACCGACCACGGGCACTGCGGCTGCGTGGAAGACGGCTGCATCGACAACGACGCATCGCTGGACCTGATCGCCCGGACCGCGCTGTCGCACGCCAAGTCCGGAGCCGATATGGTGGCGCCTTCCGACATGATGGACGGACGGGTGGCGGAGATTCGGGAAGCACTCGACGAAAACAACTTCAGCCATGTTCCGATCATGGCCTATTCGGCCAAATACTGTTCAGCCTATTACGGCCCCTTCCGCGCCGCCGCCGATTCCGCTCCGAAATTCGGCGACCGCCGCACCTATCAGATGGACCCGGCCAACGCTCTAGAGGCGATCCGCGAGGTCACCCTGGACGTCGAAGAGGGGGCCGATATCATCATGGTGAAACCGGCGTTGCCCTACCTGGATATCATCTATCGGGTGCGCCAGGAATTCGACTTGCCGGTGGCCGCCTATAACGTCAGCGGCGAGTTCTCCATGATCAAGGCGGCCGAGCAGATGGGCTGGCTGGACGGCCCGCGGGTGATGATGGAGACCCTCACGGCCATCAAACGCGCCGGCGCGGACATGATTCTGACGTATTTCGCTGTGGATGCCGCGCGGCTGCTCGGAACTAACGGACGATGACGCACCCGCATTCAAAGCACGCCCCGCACGAACCGGAAGAACGTCCCGCTCTGCGTCTGGTAGCCTGGGAGACCACCCGCAACTGCAACCTGTCCTGCATCCATTGCCGAGCGTCGGCCACGCTGGGACCTTACGCGGGTGAACTGAACACACCGGAAGGCTTCCGACTGCTCGACCAGATCGCCGAGGTGGGAAAGCCAATCGTCATCCTCACGGGCGGTGAGCCGCTGCTGCGAACGGACATCTTCGACCTGGCCCGCTACGGAACCAGCCTGGGCCTGCGCATGGTGATGGCCCCCAACGGCACGTTGATCACCGAAGACATCGCACGCCGGCTGGCCGAGGCCGGCATCCAGCGGCTCAGCATCAGCCTGGACGGCGCCAGCGCAGGGACGCACGACGAATTCCGCAAAGTGCCGGGCGCCTTCGACGGCGCGCTGCGCGGTATCGAACTCATCAAACAGGCCGGCATCCCCTTTCAGATCAACACCACGGTCACGCAGTTCAATCTCGACCAGATTCCGAAGATCCAGCAACTGGCCGTCGACCTTGGGGCGGTCGCACATCACATCTTCCTGCTGGTTCCTACCGGCCGCGGAAAGTATATCGTCAACCAGGCCATCACCGCCGAGGAGTACGAGCGCACCCTGAACTGGTTCTATGATCAGCGCGGCAAGACCCCGTTGGAACTGAAGGCTACGTGCGCCCCGCATTACTACCGCATTCTTCGGCAGCGTTCCGCCCAAGACGGCAAACCCGTGTCGTTCCAGACCCACGGCCTCGACGCCGTCACCCGCGGATGCCTCGGCGGCATCGGCTTCTGCTTCGTCTCCCATGTCGGCGACGTCCAGCCCTGCGGCTTCCTGTCCACCCTCTGCGGAAACGTTCGGCGAGATTCATTTGCCCACATCTGGCGACACGCGGACGTTTTCACGGCCCTGCGGGACTACGACCGCCTGGACGGCAAATGCGGACGTTGCGAATTCAAGCGAGTCTGCGGCGGCTGCCGCGCACGCGCCTTCGAGGCCACCGGCGACTACCTGGCCGAGGAGCCTCTTTGCAGCTATATTCCCCATCGCGCCTGCTGAAAAATGCCTTCGTGCACCGCCGCCGAAAGGGGCCGGGCATTTCGGCGGGCTCCACCGTCACGTCATGGCCCACACCGAATGCCCTCCTTTTTCTATTGCCAAACAAAGCGGATCCGATGTAATGAGAAACTGAGCGTATCGTAGCGCCGGGGGGCCTTAAGAAGGTATCAGGGGTGAGCCATGAAGATCCGTGATTTGATGATCCCCAATCCCATTGCCATCACCGCCCATGCGTCCATCAGCGACGCCATCGAACTGATGAAAGCCAACCATATCCGCCACCTGCCGGTCGTATCGAAGGGCCGGAAGCTGGAAGGGCTGGTGACGCTGGCCGACCTCAAACAAGGTCTCATCCCATCGATGCTCGGCGACGTCGACCTCAAGGATCTGATGATCACCGACCCTTTTACGGTGGCGCCGGACGACGATATCGAAACCGCAGCACAGATCATCTACAACCATAAAATCGGCGGGCTTCCGGTAACCAAGAACGGCCGGCTCGTCGGCATCATCACCGAGACGGACATGTTGCGGGCCTTCATCGACATGATGGGCATCCTTTCTTCCACCTCGCGCCTGGACGTGGCCGCCGACAACAAGCCTGAGTCCCTCAAGAAAGTCCTGCAAATCATCAGCGACAGCGGCGGAGATGTCATCAACGTCATCATGACCCTGGAAAAGGCACGCAAACGAGTGTACCATTTCCGCCTGGGCGCCTGCAAAACGGCTATCATCAAGAAAGCCCTCAGCAAGGCGGGCTTCAACGTGCTGGCTGCTATCGATTAGCCCGTCCGCGGCATCGCAGGTTTTCAACAGGCTTTCCGAAACAAGCCGATGAGCCAGCTTATTCCGAATGCCCAGATCAGGCTGTTGGCCGCCATGGGCAGGTAGACCCAGTTCCCGGGGAACCACTCCCGCGGGTATAAAGCCATCGTAACAAGCGGAAAGTGGAGCAATTTGGTCACTCGCACCAGGAGGGTCACTGCCATGCCGGGCTCTGCGGGTACGCTGGATGCCTGACTAGCCAATACCATCGTCAGCGGCAGAATCAGATTGCTCAAGCTGAAATGGACCCCGCCGATCACTATCCAGATCAGGAGCCAGGACTTGGCAGACGATGTCATAAGCACCTCCGCGCTCAGCGATTGTATCGTTCCAACTTAACAAAAATCACACTTGATTTCTTGGAAATTATTGGGCTATTAGCGTCCATTAGAGTAGATAAGCTAGATCGCAACCAGCTTCCACTCAAGGAGGAGCCATCCGATGAAAAAGCTTATTGCTGTCCTGTTACTCACGCTGTTAGCCGTTCCGGCATTAGGCGCCGACTGGTCATTCTTCGGCAGTGCGCGGATGTCCACATTCTACAAGTATACGGACTTCGGCGACGCGCCGGTGAACGGCGAAGACGACGACTGGGGCATGATCTGGGATTTTCAGACCAACTCCCGTCTGGGCGCCAGGGTGAAGGCCGACAAGACCACCGGCTACATTGAACTTGCCTTAAAGGGTACTGATGGCGGCGATCTCGATGTCGCCACCCGGCGCGCCTACGGCGTGTGGAATTTTTCGGACAAGGCTGCGCTCAAAGTCGGTAAGGACTACTCTCCGGTCTCCCAGCTATTCTCCAACCAGGTCTTCAACGCCGACGACGACATGGAGGGCAGCGGTGCCTTCCACGGCCGGCGTCCCGGTGGATTGACCCTGATTCTGGGTGGTCTTGAGCTGGCCCTGTTGACCAACCCTTTGTCGACCTCTGCAGGTCAGTTCCCGGCTAACAGCGACCCCGATTACAACCTGCCCAAAGTCGAGGCGCGCTACACGCTCAAGATGAACAATTTCCAGATCACTCCGTTCGGCGGCTTCAACTACTTCGAGATTTCCGACACCTCGGACACGCGTGCGGCCGGTACGCTCACGGATAGTGCCGATATTATTTCCTACGTGGGCGGCTTGAATGTGAAAGCCAACCTCGGCGCCTTCTACGCAACGGTCGAAGGCGCCTACGGCCAGAACTGGAGCAATGCCAACTGGAAAAACGGTTACAACGCCGTCACATCCAGCCAGGCGACCCTGAAGAACAGCAACGGCGGAACCAACGACGCCACGAGCTACATGCTCGGGATGGTGCTGGGCTTTGCAGCCACCAGCAATTTGAAGTTTGAAGCCGGGGCCGGCTACCGCAACGACGATCCGGACACGCCCGGCTCCGACAACGATGACTTTTGGCAGGGGTATGTGCAGGCGGTCGTAACCTTGGCACCTGGGGTCTACCTAGTGCCGGAAGTGGGCTACCAGGACTTCATGGACAGCGCTGGTGGACAGGATCAGGGGTACGATTGGTACGCCGGCGCCAAGTGGCAGATCGATTTCTGATTCAAACCGAGCTCGAAAAAGGGTCTGCGGTTTAACCGCAGGCCCTTCTTCTTTGCATCAATCTATCTCTGCACGACTGTAGGCAACGCCTTCAATTCGACTTCAAAAAAGGCGTGATTTCAACTTCATGTCCATCTGTTGCAATATGCACGGCACCGTGTCGATCCGTGCGGTATACTCCTGCGCTGAAGGACTCGTACCGGTGCAGGATTTGTGGATGGGGAATCCCGGATCCGGCCCGGCCTGCACATGATATGAACACTGCTTTCGGCGACACAGCTCGGATGAATTCCTCGGAACTGGACGATCGGCTGCCGTGATGTGGCGCAATCAGAAAGGTGCTTTTCAGCCCGCCGCCTACCAGGGAGACGAGCTCCTTTTCCGCCGGCTGCATGATGTCCCCCGGTATCAGAACTGAGACCTCACCCAAAGACACCCGAATTACCAAACTATTGTTGTTTTCATTACGGCGCCAGCGTTCGGTCCGGCGACGGTCCAGGAAATCGACGGGCGGATACAGCATCTCAAGGTGTGCGCCGTTGACCGTCGATGCGCGGGGGAGCTCTGCAACGCCGAGCGCCGCTATCCCGCGCCGGGCGGCCGTCTGCATCAGCGCCTCATATCCTCCAATCGGCCGAGATTCGCCGTTGGTCCACAATGCACCCGCCTGGAAATGATCTGCAATGAATACCAAGCCATTCACGTGGTCGCTGTTGGGGTGCGTGAGAACCAGTGTGTCGATGGATGCTATTTTCCGACGCCAAAGAAATGGAGCGACCACGCGCTCGCCGATGTCAAAGGTTGCGGAATCCGCGAACCCGCCGCCGTCGATCAGGGCGGTGCCACCGCCGGGGAGCTCGACCAGTACGGCGCTGCCCTGACCCACGTCGATCACGGTCACGCGCAGGTCCTGCCGCCCGAAACGCTGGTAAATCCAATAGGCGGCGTCAAAACCCGCGCCGACCAGGCTCAGGACCAGAACAGCCCACACCGCAATTCGTCCGCGGCGGGCACACCCCATCGACATAGACCGGAATCGTCGCAGACGCTCCCACATGACCGGCGCCGTCTTCCAGGCGGGCAAGCTCCGGTCATTTCGATCGGTATTCGAGAGCAACGGGGATGCGCTTCGATCGGTAGCCAGATGGAGCGTGGACCAGGTCAACAGGTAAAACAGGATAATTTCAACCAGAGAAGGGCTCACGGTCCGGGCGGCGGCATGGGGCCACTTCGCCATCCACTCCATGATCGCCATGGATTGCGAAACCACCCAACCGGCGATCTGGTAGCATGCTAGGGCCGCCGGGGTGCTCAGCGGCGCGAGCAGCGTGCCCATCAAGCCCATCGCGACGGATAGATACCCCATCAGCGGAATGGCGATGCAGTTCGCCAGCAGCCCGACGAATGACACGTTATTGAAATAGTACATCCCCAGCGGCAGAGTTCCCCAGGTTGCAGCTATCGAAACTCCGAAAAACATCAACAGGCTGCGCCGAATTCGAACGACCCGCCCATCGAGATCGGACGAAGCAGCCGATCGCCTCAACTGCATGCGTTCCAGCGCCCAGACGATGGACAACACGGCAGCAAATGAGAGTTGAAACGAAATGGAAAAGAGGGCCGCCGGCTGAACGCATAGAATGGCCAGGGCCGCCAGTGCCAACGTATTCAGAAGGTCGGTTTCGCGCTCCGCCAAAAACGCCATCAGGAACACCGCGACCATAATGAGAGAACGCTGAGTAGAAGGCGAAAAACCGGCAATCAGGGCATAAAGGGTGATCGGTGCCAACGTCAGCACGGCAGCGCCCTTGCGCGTCCATGCCAGCCTCAGCACGATGGGTATCCAGCCCAAAAGCCACCGGAACAGCGCGAAGGCAATGGAGGCGACGATCGTGATATGCAAACCCGAGATTGCCAGAATGTGGCTGGTTCCGGTCCGCGTGAACGCCCGGCGGATGTCCGGCGAAATCCCCGATTGGTCGCCCATCACGAGGGCCTGGAGCACAGCGGCCTCCGGCCCCAGCCCCGCCTGGTCGATCAGCCCGGCAATGCTGGAACGCATCCGGTCGATCGCTCCCAACATGCCGGACTCAACCTGCTTTTCGAGCAGGTCCAGGTCCGCTCCCCTGACGGTCGCTCCGGCCCAGATCTCCCGGTAGGCCATGCTGCGCTTGAAATCAAACCCTCCGGGATTGTTGAAATTGCGGATGGAACGAATCCGGCTATGCAGCGCGACGCGGTCTCCCTGCCGCAGCGAGAGAGTTTCTCCAATCGCCGTAACGCGCAGAAGACCGCTTACCGTTTGGATGCCCGAGCTGCTTTGGAGCGTTGCAGTCCGCAGCACGAACTGGGTCCGGCTTTCAAATTCGAGCGGTCGGGCATCCACCACGCCGATGATTCGCCAGGAACCGGAATCGACAAAGCGGCTCACGTGGTTTTCCGGAAAACGCGGATCGACCCAGGCCTGCAGGGAGAGGTAGCCGAGGGCCACGAAGAGCAGCAGCGGATGGACAGCGGCCGGCTGACGCCGGACCAGGCAACGCGCCGTGCCGAGGCCGCATGCCAGGCAGAGCGCCAGGGCCCAGAGTCCATATCCCGGGGCCTCGCCTCCCAGAGCGATGCCCGCCATGAGAGCGACGGTCAATGGAATGACCGGCCGGCGATAGAGTCTTTCAGCCTGTATGATCCCTGGCGCTTCCACCTGTCTTGGTCCGCCAATTTCATTTTTTCCCTTCAAAAACGGGAAAAAATGTTGCCGTCAGACGGTAATGCTCAAAGTCCAAGTTCAAGGCGCGCGAATCTCGCAGCGCGAGGAGTACTCAAAGTACGTCGCAGCGATCACGAGATCAATCCCGCCAGAGGCGGGACGAAATCGGGCTTTCAGCGTTGCCGTCACTTGACGCGACGGATGGCCGCGCCCAACGCGGCAAACTTATCCTCCAGCGATTCATAGCCCCGGTCGAGATGGTAGACCCGGTGGACCTCAGTGGTGTTGTCGGCGACCAAGCCGGCCAACACCAGACAGGCGCTGGCCCGCAGGTCGGTCGCCATGACCGGAGCGCCCGAAAGACGCGGCACGCCCCTGACCGTGGCGGTGTTTCCGGACACGCGGATGTCAGCCCCCAATCGCCGCAGCTCGCTTACATGGATGAAACGATTCTCGAAAATGCTCTCGGAGATGACGCTGACCCCATCGGCGACGCTCATCAGCACCATGAACTGCGCCTGCATGTCGGTCGCAAAGCCGGGATACGGCTGGGTCTTGATGTCGACGCTGGCAATGCGTTCGGGGCCGGTAATGGTGAGGCTCTGGTCCTGGACATCGATCCGCGCTCCGGCTTCCCGCAGCTTGTCCAAAGTGGCCCCCACATGCTGGGGCTCGCAGTGGGTGATGGTGACGCAGCCGGCCGTAAGGGCGGCTGCCACCAGAAAGGTGCCGGTTTCGATCCGGTCCGGGATGATTTCGGCCGAAACCGGCCGGAGCGTATCTACGCCGCGGATGGTGATCTCTGGAGTACCGGCGCCGGTGATATCCGCCCCCATGCGGTTGAGAACATCGGCCAACGCTACCACCTCGGGCTCGCGTGCGGCGTTACGAAGCACCGTGGTGCCCTCGGCCAGGGCCGCCGCCATCAGGATGTTCTCCGTTCCGGTGACGGTGACGATGTCAAAGTAAATCTCAGCACCCCTCAATCGCCTGGCGGATGCCGTGACATATCCGTGCTCAAGCGCGATCTCGGCTCCCAGCGCAGCCAATCCTTTCAGATGCAGATTGATCGGACGCGCGCCGATCGCGCAGCCTCCGGGCAGCGACACCCGTGCGCGCTTCAGCCGGGCGACCAGCGGACCCAGGGCCAGCACGGAAGCCCGCATTTTGCGCACCAGATCGTAAGGTGCTTCATGGCAGGCAAGCCCGCCGGCGTCGATCCGAATGGAGCTTCCGCCGGCGTCCACGCGCACACCCAATCGGGAAAGCAGAAGCAGGGTGCTGTCGATGTCCCTCAGCCTGGGAACGTTCGAATAGGTATTGACCCCTTCGGTGAGAAGGGCCGAGAATAAGATTGGCAGGGCAGCGTTTTTCGAGCCGCTGATGCGTACGCTGCCCTCCAGCCGGCGGCCGCCGTGGATAACGATTTTGTCCATAAGTCACTAAACACTAAACACCATTTTCATGCAAACAAAAAAAGCGCTCCCCCCGTGGAGACGGACAGGAGGAGCGCCTTTAAATTTATCGCTGGGCGAATCAGTGATGCCCGTGGCCGTGATGGCCGCCCTGGCCTTTGGCGGTGTCGTAAACCGCCCGGATGATGCAATAGGTCACTCCCATGCCGAGAATGGACAGTGCGTACCACAGCCCGCCGTGGAAGACCATGTGTCCCATATCCCAAACCCATTCAAAGCTGAACGGAAACATCACTTGCCTCCCTCAATCGGATTCAGCTCCTGCTCCTGGGGGAAAATCGGCAGGTAGCGATAGGACAGCGCGATCAGGATAACGCCGTAGGCGACCGGCAGGATGGTTGTGGCCACTTCCTGCCAGCTCGGAAAGTAGGTAAACCAGCCCTCGAAGTTAAGCACCGGTACCGCCTGGGTCTGCAGCACCATGACCCAGCGGTTCAGACAGGCGCCGATCACCGCCAGGGTCACTGCGAGGAACAGGAGCGCCGGGCTGCGGCGCACGCCGCTCGATATCAGCATGAGCGCCGGAAGAACACCGCAGATAACGACCTCGGCAATGAGAATCCACAGCCCGTAAGCCGAGCCGGGGTTGTTGGAGTAAAAATCCATCAGGGTGAGCCCCATGGACGGCGCCGTCACGGCGGCCCAATACCAGGTGTCGATGATCTTGGCGGCGATGTAGGTCAGCAGCATCCATCCGGCAATCTTGGCAAGCAGCTCGATGACGTTGTCCTTGACCAGCTTCTTGCGAGTAGCCGCCTCGGTGATCCGCGTAATGAAAATGGTGAAGCAGGGACCGACGGCCGCCGCCGACCAGGTGTAAAGAAAAAAGGTCCAGGGCCAGATGCCGATTCCGGTGCGGAAGCCGAACGGCCGCCCGAACAACACGCCGGTCACTCCGCCCAGAGAGCCCTGGTGAAAAAACGACAGAAAGGCGCCGGTGGCGGCGAACACCGCCATAATGCCGTGCATGTTGTGGCTGAGATGATGGCAGAACGGAACTTTTTCGAGCTGGCGGTTTTCCAGGATGAGCGGGATGTATTCGATGGTCAACACCCCGAAATAACAGGTGAGGCAGAAAGCCACCTCGGTCAGCATCGAATGCACGTTGGCGTGCCAGAAGATAAACCAGGCCCGCAGCGGCTGCCCCACGTCGATCGCCAGGATCAGCAAGGCCGAGCTGTAACAAACGAACCCGATCAGCACCGCGTAGTTGATGATGTTCTTGAGTTCGTCCTTGCCGATGATGTAACGCAGGAGCCCCGTGAAAAAGGCCCCGCCGCCCAGGGCGATCACCGCCAGGTCCGCCCAGATCCACAACGCGAACCCGTAAGCGTTGTTCATGTTGGTCTGGTTGAGTCCCTTGATGTAACACAGGAGCATCGCCACGACGCCCCACAGCAGCACGGCGCCGACAACGGCGATGAAAACGGCGAACTGTCCGATCGGGCAGCGTTTCACCCCTTTGGGAATCAAAGCCGAATCCATATTTCCTACCTCTTTACCGGTTTAGGTTTTATGCACATCCGAACGGCCGGCGATGAGCGATCAGGCCTTTCGGACGGCGCTGTCCCCGGCCTTGCGCACCCATTCCTTGCTGGACAGGTAGTATACTTTGGTGTTGGTTCCCAGGCGCTCCAGCAGCCGAAAGGCCTTGGGGTTACGCGACTTTCCCTCATGGACCATGTCCGGCTGGGCCAGCTTGTGAACGGTATGCGCAGGGTTGTTCAAGTCGCCGAACGTAATCGCCCCCGCCGGACAGGCCTGGGTGCAGGCGGTCTGGTACTCGTGCTCCTTCAGATCCCTGCGGCCTTCGGCGTAGGCGTTGTCGAGGGCGCGCTGATAACGATGGTAGCAGAAGCTGCACTTCTCGACGATGCCGCGCATGCGCACGGAAACATCCGGGTTCAAGGATCGCTCCATGCCGTCCGGCCAAAGCGGATCCCACCAGTTGAACTGGCGCACATGATAGGGACAGGCGGCCATGCAATAGCGGCAGCCGAAGCAACGTGTGGGGACCTGGCTGACAATGCCCGTTTGCATGTCGTAGTCCGTGGCCGTCGCGGGACAGACCGACACACAGGGCGAATGACCGTGGTGCCCCTCACAATGTTGGCAGGGGCGCGGCAGAAAGCATTCCTCGGCCTGAGGGAATGGTTTTCCGTTTTTGATCCGATAGACCACCATCCACGAGATGCTCAGCAGCTTGTCCGTGTCGTCCTCGCGGAACGGCACGTTGTTTTCGGCCATGCAGGCCACCATGCAAGCCCCGCAGCCCGTACATTTGTCCAGATCGATGACCATTCCGAATCGCTTGTTGGTTGGCTGATCCATTCGAACACCCTTAATTGGCAAATAGTTCAGATCCGTCGTCTCGAAAATCACGCCTTCGTCAACTGGGCGCGGACACCCCAGGCGGCCTCAAAGCCGGTTCCCGGAGCCTCTACGGAACTCATGAGGCTGTTGATGTTGACCCCCTTGCCGGCTAAAAACCGGTCGTAGGCGGTGTGCCCCAGACCGCGCACCATGGCCACCAGGCCCGGCATGATACCCTCCGAAAGGGTCACCCTAACTCGGGCGCTGCCCTTCGGCGTGCTCAAGACGGCGGCGGCGCCGTCGGCAAGACCTATCTTTTGGGCATCGGCGGGGTTGATCTCTACGAACCCATCATTCTTTTGGAGGAGGGTCTCCTCCAGGGACTTCACTAAAAAGGGCGGCGCACCGACGGACCCGCCGGCAAGCCGCAGCGTATCGAAGGGGATGAGCGTCAACGGGAAGGACTTGTCATCGCCGGGCGCCTTGAGAGCGGCATAGGCCGGTAGCAGGGTGATGTCGGCATTGGCGAACTCGAACTTCTTGCTCTTGGTTTCAAAGGCGGCAGGGCTGAACTTCGCGTCGACCCAATAGCCCTCTTTTTTTAGCGCGTCCCATTTGTCTCCGAGGCTCTCCTGCAAGCAGGCCGCGTAGCTGTCCCAGCCGAAGGCCGACGCAACGTTACCGCCGACCGCTTTGGCCAGTTGGATGACCGCATCGCCGGTATGCCGGGTTTTGAAAAGCGGAGCGACGACCGGTTTGACCAGCCCGATGAAGGGCTTGGGAAATCCCTGGGCGGCCGGCACATCTTCAAACCGCTCCAGATAAATATGGTTCGGCAGGATGTAATGGGCCAGCGCGGCCGTCTCATCCATGAAGGAAGAGAAGCTGACGATCAGCGGAATCTTCTTCAGACTTTTTTCCACCCTGGCGGTGTCCACCATTCGGAAGGCGGGGTTGGCTTGGTTCACGAACAGCACCTGGACGGGCGACGATGCGCCGCCATCCAGCGCTTCCGGCAGTCGGTTCAACAGATAGCGGGACAGCGGAAAGTCTTTCCCGCCGGCGCCGTCCACCCGCGCCTGCTGCATGCCCGCAGAGGCGGCCGCATCCATTTCGGGTTCCGGCCAGTCGATATAGTCGGGCTCGGGAACGGCGAAGACACCGCCGGCCGTGTTGATGCTGCCCACCAGCGCGTTCAGGAAATGGACGGCCAGAAACTCCTGGGCGTTGCCGGCCTCCTGGCGTCCATTGCCCCGCCCGCAGACGGCGAGCGGCTTTTTAGCACCGGCAAAGACCTTGGCCAGATCGACGATGGTTTTGGCATCCACCCCGGTAATTTTGGAAACGGCCTCCGGCGCAAATTCATCGCCCGCGATCTTTTTGAGGGCATCCCCTCCGACCGATTGATCCTGGAGGAAGTCCTTGCGGTAGAGCCCCTCCCTGAGGATGACATGGATCAACCCCAGCGCCAGGGCGCCCTCGGTGCCGGGTTTAAGGGGGATGAACTGGTCGGCCTTGGCAGCGGTTTTTGAAAGCCTCCCGTCCAATTGGCTGATCTTGCCGCCCTTTTGCTGCATGGCGCTCTTGGCGCGAAACAGATGCGGTGGAGTTCCCCAGCCTTCGATGATCCCGCTGCCGAAGCTCAATACGAAGGTGGCATTCGCCAGGTCGAAGCCGGCCATGGCGCGCAGTCCCTGGGTCAGGTACAGCACCAATTCGTAGGAATCTTGGATGGAGGGTGTGCGGATGAAATTCGGCGAACCATAGACCGTCAGGAAACGCTTGCTCAGTTCGGCCACGGTCCCGCGGTCGGTGTCCGAAACCCAGGCGACGCTCTGCGGCTGGCCTTTTGCGCGCAGTTCCTTGAGCTTGTCCGCGATTTCCTGGACGGCGGTGTCCCATGCAATCTCGCGCCAAGTGCCGTTGACTTTCTTCATCGGCGCCCGAACGCGGGTCGGGCTGTAGAGCAGCTGGGCGCCGGAAAGCCCGAGCGGACAGATCCCGCCGTCATTGACCGGATGGCCCTTGAGGCCTTCGACCTTGACGACGCGGTCGTCGACTTTACGCACGCTGATGCCGCATCCGCCGGGGCACAGGGTACAGGTGGATGCCACATACGCGGTCTCCCCTCGCGGAGGAACCGGCGTCCAGGGCCAATTCTGAGACCAGATCGAAATGTCGTCGGTCAACTTCCAGGGCAGCGGGGTGAGTGCCGTCCCGGCGGCACCGCCGATGACGAATGACAGAAAACTCCTTCGGTCGATTTTCATCTGTGGTTACCCTCGTCAGTGCGATCAGGTTGACAACCCTTGCCCGGATACGGAATTCCCTGCCCGGACGCGGGGGGCGGTCAAATTATTTATGGCAGACCAGACAACCGTCCCTTTGGGTCTGGACGCTGCCGCCGCTCACGCGGGCTTCGGCGTGGCAGTCGGCGCAGTCGTTCATCTTCATGCGGTCCCAGCTGTTGCGCTTGAAGCCGGCGATATTGCGGCCCCAGATGTCCCGGCTGATGCCGGTGATCCGGTTCTCCTCATAGACCTTGAGCGTTTCGGACTCCCCAATGTGACCGTGGCAGGTCACGCAGTCCATCCCGCCCGCCTTCACGTGGGCCGCATGGGAAAAGAACACACAGGGCTGCTGGCGCGAATACACCAGCCAAGGGACCTCGCGCTCTTTTTTCACATATTCCTCAACGAATTTGATCTCTTCCGGATCCTCGCCGTTGGGCTCCTCATGGCATTCGATGCACTGGGCCAGCTTCGGAACGCCGGAATACGTGCCGTCCTCGCGGAAGAAATGGCAGCTTTCACAGCCGTTGTCGACGAGCCCGTTGTGCAGGGCGTGGTTGAAATCAATGGGCTGTTTCTTCTGGGAGTATAGCAGCGGCGGGAAAGCCACCCACCCGATGAGCAGACTTGCGATCAGGCCCAAAATAAAAAAGAGGATGATCGGCCCGCCGGCCCCATCCTCTTTTTCGCCATGCTCAGATCCTGACGATGTGACATTCGCTTTCGGTTCTTCCATGAGCACTCCGTTGCGCTGAATTGGTTGTTAGGGTCGCCTTGGCACGTTTATGGGCCGCCCCTCGGAATCCGCAAAAAAAGCCTGCCGCACGGGCCTGGATGCTGTGGAATTTAGGCCGGTTCTGTACATTATCCCCTTCTGAGTTGTCAAGGAAAAATCATTGGCCCATGGACTGGTAGCTATGCAATCCCGGCAACAGGTTCACTCCGAAATAAGTGAACAGAACGGCCCCGAAACCGACGATCGACAGCCAGGCAATCCGCCGGCCGCGCCAGCCTCTCATCATTCGAGCATGCAGCAGGGTGGCATAGATGAACCAAGTGATCAGCGACCAAGTTTCCTTGGGATCCCATCCCCAATAACGGCCCCATGCGGAATTGGCCCATACCGCACCGGTAATGATGCCGGCGGACAAGAACAGAAAGCCGAACATCCCCAGTTGATGCGTTAACTCGTCCAGCACCGAGGCCGACGGAAAGCGACCGAACAACCCTCCCTCGTCTTCGCTGCGACGGGATTTGAGCAGGTACATGATGCTGACTCCGAACGCCACCGCAAAGGCGCCGTAACCGATGAAACACGTGATCACGTGGGCGATCAGCCAGTTGCTCTTAAGGGCCGGAATAAGCGGTTGGATGCGGTCGCTGATGTTGGGAGACAGCGACGCGTAAGCCATGGTCAGGAAGGCCAGAGGAGCTGAAAATGCGCCGATGACCCGGTTCTGATAGCGCCGCTCGATGAACAGATAAATGAGCGCAATCGTCCATGCGAAGAAGATTAATGACTCGTAAAGATTGGATAATGGAGCGTGGCCGAAGCCCATCCGGTAGGATTCCATCCAGCGTAGAATGAACCCGGCGGTATTGCCGGCCAGGCCGCCGAGCGTCACCCAGGTGGCCACACGGCCGGCACCAGGTTTCTTGAAGACCCACGCAAAGCAATAGAGGAAACCGGCCAGGCCGTATATAAAAGTGGTAGCGGAAAGAAATATGGAGCTGGTCATGGCAATTTCGAAGCACGAAATCCGAAACCCGAAACAAACCCGAATGACCGAATGACCAAAATTCCAAACAACACCTTCATATCGCTGCCCAATCGGTTTCGGTCATTGTCCTTTTTGAACATTCGAATTTGTTTCGGATTTCGTGCTTCGGATTTCGTATTTGACTCCCCGGGTTCGGCTTAGGCCAGCGCGTGGAATAACGCCCGCTGTCCCCCGATCATTTCAGGTCTTTGAGAGCCCTTGCCAGCTTCTGAATCCGGCGCTGCATAGCGGTCTTGTTTTTGTTGGCCGTGCCATAGACCGTCACCCGCGTCCCTGTGCCGTTGCGTAAGGCCTCGACGCATATCTGCTGGTGGGATCGAAAAAAGGTCACATAGCAGCCCAGGATCATCAAGATAAACCCGCTGTAGACCACGTCCACGCCCGGGTCTTTGTTTACCTGCAGGCCGGTGTAGTGCTTTTCCTTGAACTGGTCGACCGCGATGACGACTTCCCCGCGCCGCATACGGTCGAAGGTTGGGAAGCGGATCGGCAGCACCACCTCCTGCACCGTACCGTCCGGAGCCGTCAGGCGCCCGATAAATGCGTCCCCGACCGGATGCCCTCTGAACTGGGCCTGGTGCCGCATTTCAGCCAGCGCAAAGGTTCCCAGATTTTCGGGAAGCTGGGTCTCTTGGCCGACCTTCATTTCTCGGGTGTACACCATGCCCGTGGCGCGGCTGGTGAAGCTGAAAACGGCATCCCGCGACGGCACCGTCCCGTAACTTGACTGGAAGATGCTGATTCCCTGGTAGCGCAACGGATCGTTGACGATGATGTCTTTTTGGAGCACCGGCTGGCCGTTTTCAAGCAGCGTCAGGTCTCATAAAAGCTGACATCGAAATCGTCGCAGCGGATGGCGAACGGCAGGCGCAGCCGCTCGCCGCTGCTGCGCAGCGAGATTTGCTGAACGGTATCGCCCTCCGGGATGCTGACGAACCCGTCGAATCCGAAAATGGAGCCGATCAACCCGCCGATCAGCAGCAGCACCACGCTCAGATGCACCGCATAAACCCCGAAGCGCGACCACCGACCGCTTTCACCGAACATCCGAAACCCCGCTTCGGTCGTCTCGATATGGACGGCGTGCGCCTTCCTGGAAACATACGGCTCGTAGAGAGCCCGCAGAATCTCCGGCCCGCGTTCCTCGCTGAAGGCCTCGCGGTCCGGAAGGTTTTGAAACCGGGCGGCCTGATACGCGGGGCGACGGACGAAGAGGATCCGGCGTTGAGCCGACAGCCGGTCGGCCGAACAGACGACGACATTGGCAGCCAGCAACACCATCAGGACTTGAAACCACCAGGAATGGTACATGTCGAAAAGACCCAAAACCGTGAAGAACCGGTAGAGGGTTTCGCCGAAGGCAGCCACGTAGGCCGCCGGCTCGCTGTTTTGCGGGATGAGGGTCCCGATGATGGACGTAGCCGCCAGCGACAGCAGCAGAACGATGGTCAGCCGGATCGATGCCAGCAGTTTCCATATGGCGTCCACGACGCCGTTGGATGCTTTTTGTGAGTCCATTGACTGAACGCGATCCTTTCGCGGGAGG
>JALOPB010000203.1 GCA_025454115.1 Desulfobacterales bacterium
ATCGCCGTGATCCTCGAAGCCCTCAGCGTGCTCAGGGAGGATCAAATCCCGCATGGGCCGATCGAAGTCGTCCTGACCACCTGCGAAGAAGTCGGACTGGCGGGCTCCAGGAACCTTGATTTCAGTCTGATTACCGCCCCATTTGGCTATGTGCTCGACGGCTCGGACACCGAAGGGGTCATCGTTCAAGCCCCCTCCGCCAATCGCTTTGAAATCCGCCTGATCGGCAAGGACGCCCACGCCGGGGCCCATCCCGAGAAGGGAATCAACGCCATTCATCTGGCGGCCAAGGCCATGGCCGGGCTTTCCATCGGCCGCATCGATCCGGAAACCACCTGCAATATCGGCTGGATCGAAGGCGGCATCGCCACCAATGTCGTCCCGCCGGTCGTCACTATCAGGGGCGAGGCGCGCAGCCACGATGAAGACAAGCTGGAGCGCCTGACGGCCGGTATCGTCGCAGCCTTCGAAGGGGTGGCCGCCGGGCATCGGGGGCATGCGGATGACGGCCTTCCGCGGGTGGAAGCTCAGGTAAAGCGGAGCTATTCGCGGATACGCATCCCAGCTGACCATCCGCTCGTTCAGCTGGCCCGCCAGGCCGCGGCCCGGATCGGCCGAACGATGAGAACCAAAATCTCGGGCGGCGGATCGGACGCCAACATCTTGAGGTCCATACGGTTCGGGAGTACGTGCGGCTGGAGGACATGGTTCGGGCGACGGAGCTGCTGATCGAAATCATTCGGCTGCATGCGCAATGCGGCGATCGGTGAAATAATTACATCAAAAGGAACGAGGTTGTATGTTGGCTTATTTCGACTGTTTTTCCGGAATCAGCGGCGACATGACTCTGGGTGCGTTAATCCATCTCGGGGTACCCTTGACGTGGCTCAAGGAGTCCATTGCGCGGCTGCCGTTGACGGGCTTCGACATCCGCGTCGCCGATGTGGAGTACAACGGGATCCTGGCCAAACGGGTCGAGGTCCAGGCCGGCGATGAGCACCACCACCGGCACTACTCCGATATCCGGACGATGATCGAGAAGAGCCCTCTGCCTAATCCCGCGAGGATCATGGCGCTTGCCATCTTCAAACGCCTGGCCGAGGCGGAAGCCGGCATCCATGGCTGCCGGCCGGAAGACGTCCATTTCCATGAAGTCGGCGCCGTGGATGCCATCGTGGACGTGGTCGGGACCGCTCTCGGGCTCCACCACCTTGGAATTACGGAAGCGGTCTGCGCGCCGGTTCCGACCGGACGGGGTTTCGTGAACTGCCGCCACGGTCGGCTGCCGGTGCCCGCTCCGGCCACGGCGGCGCTGCTGAGCGGGGTGCCGACGGTCGGAACCGAGATCGAATACGAACTGACCACGCCCACGGGTGCCGCCATCGTCACCACGGCCGCTGCAGCCTTCGGCCCCCGGCCGTCAATGACCGTATCCGTAATCGGCTACGGTGCCGGACGCCGCAACATCGACCCCGGTCCCAATCTGCTGCGCATCATGATCGGCGAACGCACGATTAATCAAACGAGCGATGACAGTGAATTTAAATGTGATCAGATAGTTATAGCCGAAACTAGCATCGATAACATGAACCCTGAATTTTTTGGCTTCGTCATGGACCGGCTCTTCGAGGCGGGAGCCCTGGACGTGGTCTGGATCCCTGTACAGATGAAGAAGAACCGGCCCGGCACCCTGCTGCAGGCGCTATGCACCCGCGAACGCCTGGGCGCGATCACTCGCTGCCTTCTTACCGAGACCACCTCGCTGGGTGTGCGGTACCACGTAGCAAACCGTTATCTTCTCGAAAGAGACCAGGTGACCATAGAATCCTCTTTCGGACGGATTCCGGTCAAACGAGTCCGCTACCCTCGCGGCGAGGTGCGCTGCGTTCCCGAATACGAGGTATGCCGTCGTATCGCCCTTGAAAAGGGCCTTCCCCTCCGGATCGTGTACGACGTCGTTGCAAGGGAGGCCGCTGCGCAGAACCCGTAGAAACCACCGGCAATCGCTGTACGGGGAACGCTTGACAAACCATCGGCCGGCGAGTACAAGCGGCGCATGAAATTGCGGGATCGAGCCGTGCTTGCGCTGGCGACAGGCTTTTCGGTGGGCCGCATCCCGCGGGCTCCCGGAACCTTCGGCACTCTCCTGGGTGTTCCGATCTGTTTCGGGCTGTCCTCGATTGATTTCGGCTTGGCGGTAATGGCCGTTTGCGGGCTTGCGCTTTGTGCGGTCTGGATCGCCGGCGAGGCCGAGCGCCTTTTGGGCCAGAAAGATGCCGGCTGCATCGTGATCGACGAAATCGTCGGGATCGTGGCAGCGCTGGCCGGGATGCCCATGACGCCGTTCAATCTGGTGGCGGGCTTCATCGCTTTCCGGGCCTTCGACATCGCCAAACCGTTTCCGGTGCGCCTCTTGGACAGGCGGGTGCCGGGCGGGTGGGGCGTCGTGCTGGACGATGTGGCGGCCGGCGTGTACAGCAATATATTGCTTCGAGTGCTATCGTTATTTTTTTTTCAAGAAGCTGCGGCCGCGAGCGGATGAACGCCCCACTCACTGCCGGAATTGCAGCCGGATAATCGCAGTGGCGCTCCAGAAAAAAGAGAAAGGTAAGTCAAGAATTTGAAAACGGAAAAACAGGCGCTTATCGACGCCGATGCTCCCCAGCGCAGCCGGTTGAGGGAGAATGTCGAAGCAATTCTCATCGCCATCATCATTGCGCTCTTCATACGGACGTTTGTGGTGCAGGCTTTCAAGATTCCATCCGGTTCCATGAAGCCCACGCTTCAGATCGGTGATCATATCCTGGTCAATAAATTCAGCTATGGCGTCAGAATTCCATACATCGGCAAAGTGATTGTTCCTGTCGGCGACCCGCAGCGCGGGGATATCGTGGTTTTCAAATTTCCCGTGGATCCGCGCAAGGATTTCATCAAGCGGGTGATCGGAGTGGCGGGGGATGTGGTCGAAATTCATGACAAGACGATCTACATCAACGGAAAGCCGCTCAACCATGATGTCGGCGTGTACACCGATTCCCGAACCATCGCCGGGAACCTCAAGCCGCGCGATAATTTCGGCCCGATCACGGTGCCCAAGGGCGCGCTCTTCGTTATGGGCGACAATCGCGACGAGAGCTTCGACAGCCGCTTCTGGGGGTTCGTGCCGGTGCGCGATGTGAGCGGCAAGGCCTTCATCATTTACTGGTCCTGGGACAGCGACGAATTCAAAGTGCGCTGGAGCCGACTGGCCGGCCTGTTGCGTTGATGTTTTCCGCATTCTCCCCCACCAGGAGATCTTCACATGGACGTGCAGATCAAGGGCGGCCGAATCATCGACCCGGGGCATTACGAGGGCGTTGGGGACGTTTATGTGGAAGATGGCCGGATTGCCGCAGTGGTTCCGGCCAGCGGTGCGTCAAAATCCCCTCATGGCGAGTTTCAGACTATTGACGCTCGCGGTTTGATCGTCAGCCCCGGTCTGATCGACCTGCATGTGCACCTGCGCGAACCCGGATTCGAACACAAGGAGACCATCGCCAGCGGCTGCCAGGCAGCGGTCTGCGGCGGTTTTACCGCGGTTTGCTGCATGCCGAATACGCGCCCGGTCAACGATGACCCCGGCGTGACGCGGTTCATCCGGGCGCGCGCCGCCGAGACGGGTCTGGCGCGGGTTTATCCGGTGGCGGCCATCACCAAGGGCCTCGATGGCCGCGCGCCCTGCGACTATGAGAGCCTGAAAGCGGCCGGCGCCGCGGCATTTTCAGACGACGGAAAGCCGCTGCTGGACTCGCGCATCATGCGCCGGGCGCTGGAAAAGGCCGGGCAGCTCAACATGCCGGTCATCTCGCACAGCGAAGACCCCTACCTGGTCGAGGGCGGGGTGATGAACGAGGGACCGGTGGCGCGGGATCTGGGGCTTGCCGGCATTCCCAATGCGGCCGAGAGCATCATGGTTCTGCGCGAGATCGCCCTGTCCGAACTGACGGGCGCTCCGGTACACATCGCCCACGTGAGCACGCGCGAATCCGTGCGGGCCATCCGCGAAGCCAAGGCGAGAGGGGTGCGGGTCACGGCGGAGACCGCTCCGCACTATTTCATGTTGACCGACGAAGCCGTGCGCCGGCACGGTACCGATGCCAAAATGAATCCGCCCCTCCGGTCCGAGGAAGACCGGCTGGCGGTCCGCCAGGGGCTGGCGGACGGAACCATCGACTGCATCGCCACCGATCATGCCCCCCATGCTCCCGAAGAGAAAGCCCTGGGGCTGGAGAAGGCGCCGAACGGAATCATCGGTCTTGAAACCGCCGTACCCGTCAGCCTGAGCCTGGTGTCCGACGGGGTTCTACCGCTCTCCGAGCTGATCGCGAAGCTATCGACCATCCCGGCTCGCATCCTTGGCATTTCCTGCGGTCTGCGGGCCGGGATGCCGGCGGACATCACCCTCATCGACACCGATTTCGAATTCGTCATAGAACCAATCTTGTTCAAATCCCGCAGCCGCAACTCGCCGTTCATCGGCATGAAGGCCAAAGGCAAACCGGTCATGACGATGGTCGCCGGCCGGATCGTCTTCAAAGATGATCAAAAGATTTTTTGAGCACGCCTGAAAATTATCTATTGGATTTCAAATGGTTTTGGTTCTTCTGCCGGCAGGTGCCGTGGCGGCGGATTGGACAACTTTTCTCCCGTCGCATATAATAAAAAGCATGCCGCATCTTACGATTTCAATGACTTCTGACGCCTCATGACCGATGCTGCACCTTACATTCTGATCGTTGACGACGAGCTCAGCATGCGCGAGCTTCTGGAGTACATGCTGAAGCGCGAGGGCTATCGCGTGGACTGCGCCGAAAGCGGGCGCAGGGCCGAGACGCTGGTGGGGCAGAACAGCTACGATCTGCTGTTGTGCGACATTCGCCTGGGCGATATTTCGGGGCTGGACGTCCTGCGGGCCTGCAAGAAGCACCACCCCGACACCGTGGTCATCATGATCTCCGCCTATGCCTCCACTGAAATCGCCGTGGAAGCCATGAATGAAGGGGCCTATGACTATGTTCCCAAGCCCTTTAACAAAGACGAACTCCTGGAAACGTTGGCTAAGGCCCTCAAGCTCAGGACCATCGAACAGGAAAAGCAGTCGCTGGATGGGGAGCTCAAGCGCAGCCTGAACTTCGGAATGCTTGTCGGAAACAGCCCGGCCATGCAGTACATCTATAAAATGATCCGGCAGGTCGCCCGGACCAAGACCAACGTGCTTATAACGGGCGAAAGCGGAACCGGCAAGGAGCTGATTGCGCGGGCGATCCACACGGAGAGCGAACGCCGGAGCCAGCCCTTTGTTGCCATCAACTGCGGCGGCATTCCCGAAACGCTGATGGAGAGCGAGCTTTTCGGCCACAAGAGGGGATCGTTCACCGGCGCCGTTCAGGACAAGCCGGGCCTTTTCCAGGAGGCCCACCGGGGCACCATTTTTCTGGATGAAATCGGCGAGTTGAGTCTTCCGATCCAGGTCAAGCTGCTGCGGGCCGTGCAGGAGAAAATCGTGCGGCCGGTGGGCGGCACCGAAGACATGGCCGTGGACATCCGCATCGTCTCGGCTACCAATAAAAGCTTGGAAAAGGAGGTCATCGCCGGCAAGTTCCGCGAGGATCTCTTCTACCGCCTCAACGTGATCGAAATCAAAGTGCCGGCGCTACGTGACCGCAAAGCGGATCTGAAACCGCTGGCTCAGCATTTTCTGGAGAAATACGCGCGGGAGATGGGCAAGGAGATCAGCAAGCTTTCATCGTATGCGCTGGATATGATGCTGAAGTACGATTTCCCCGGAAATGTGCGCGAGCTGGAGAATCTGCTGGAGCGCAGCGTGGCGCTGTCCACCACCAACATCATCCTGCCGGACAGCCTGGCGCTGTCGGTGCACAAGCGCCGCTGGATCGAGGGCGTCAAGGATCGGCGCTTCGATGTCGACGAAGTGTCCAAGGGCGTGGCACTGGATTCGATCCTTGAAGAGATCGAAGCGGCCTACCTGAGGAAGGCCCTGGACTGCAGCAACGGCAACAAGAACCGGGCCGCCGAGCTGCTCGGGATCAGCTTCCGCTCCCTGCGCTACCGGCTCGAAAAGCTGAACCTGGAGTAGGGCAGTTAGATCCCCGCCGCATACTCCCCGGCGCATGCCATGCACCGGTTACCTTCAACCTGAAACGTCTTGAACGCGCCGAGGGCCTTCGACTGGAAAGCCAGGCCCAGGAAATCCTCTATCTCGATCATCCCGCAAGAGCTTCTTATCCCTTTCTCTATTATCCGCTGCCTCCTTTTATTTCATTCGACCTAAAGTTTTCCGCGCCTCTGCCGATTTAAGGACTGTACCGAATTAGTGCCTTAAATGAATGGAGCGGGAACCCGGTGACAAAATTCGGCAGC